>JASHRB010000170.1 GCA_030037575.1 Candidatus Sulfotelmatobacter sp.
TCAGCGCAGCTTCGACCTCGCCCGGCTCAACCCGAAATCCACGAATCTTGACCTGATAATCGACGCGGCCAAGGAATTCGAGGTTTCCGTCCGGAAGAGAACGAACCATGTCACCGGTTTTGTAGAGGCGTGCGCTGCCGTCAGGATCGAATGGATGCGCAATGAACTTCTGCGCCGTCAACTCGGGTTGGTTGAGATAACCACTCGCCAAGGACGGACCACCGACGTACAATTCGCCGGGTTCGCCCGCCGGCACCGCCTTCAAGTCTTGACCGAGCACGTGAAGCTCAGCATTCGCCACCGATCTACCGATGGGCAGGCAGTCGCCCCAGCGAACTTGCGGACAGCGCGCCGGTTCGAAGGCACTGACGATGACGCTGGCCTCGGTGGGCCCATAGGTGTTGACCAGTCGCACCCGCTCCGTCGCAAATCGTTGCCACGTGCGGTAACTCTTGGTTGAGGCCTTTTCACCTCCAAGAATAACCAGCCGCAATTTCTCGGGAAGCGCGGCTCCCGGAAAGGTCTCCATTTGGTGCATCAGCTCGTGCCAATATGCCGTGGGTAAATCGAGAACCGTCACCTGCTGGTTGCCAATCCACTGCAAAAACTCCTGGCCTTGCAAGGAGAAAGACTCGGTTTTTAATACCACGGCGGCGCCGCAAATTAAAGCCGGAAAGATTTCCTCGATGGCGATGTCAAAACTGATGGATGAAAATTGAAGTACTCGATCGGAAGCGCGCAGAGAGTAAAGTTCAATCGCCGCGCAGTTGTGATTCACCAGCCCGCGATGGGGCAAAAGCACTCCGCGAGGTTTACCGGTCGACCCCGATGTATAAATCACGTAAGCGACGCTGTCCTCACCAGCCTGGCAGGTGATGTTGGTGCACTCGCCCTGGAAAATCTTGCGGCCATCGGTGTCCAGACATAATCGATCTGCGGAGGCAGAAAAGGCTGAGGCCAAAATCTGTTCGGTAAGGATGACGGCCGGCTTTGCGTCTTCCAGCATCAGGTCGAGCCGGTGTCTTGGATAATTCGGATCGAGAGGCAGACACGTGCCTCCGGCCTTGAGGACCCCTAACAGGCTGATGGGCAAGTTGAGTGAGGAACGAAGCGCAACCCCAACTCGGTCTTCAGCGCGAACCCCTAGGACCCGAAGAGTACGAGAGAGTTGGTTTGCGCGTGCATTGAGCTCGCCGTAGGTGAGAAGTTGCGAGCCGGAAATGACCGCAGGGGCGTGAGGCGTGCGTTCCGCTTGATTTTCGACCAATTGGTGAAGGCAACCTTGGCCCGGGACCCGCGCCAGCCGCGTTGCAGCCGATGAACCCGCCGCGCTCTCCGAGGAGGGCAACACGTCCGCCTCTGACGAAGGGGACTTGTCATCCAACGGAGTGTAATTTAGACGCACGATCAGGATTGTCCGAGAAGACTGTGAAGCAAGACGGCGGGGACTGAACTACGCAGCGCCGGAGCCTTTGAGAACGGCCGGAATGGTGCGGGCAAGAATTTCGAAGTCAAGACGGAGAGACCATTTGCGGACATAGTGCAGATCGAGCTCCATCCACTTCTCGAAAGGCATGCAGCTTCGGCCGCTGACTTGCCACAGGCAGGTGATTCCGGGACGCACACTGAAGCGGCAGCGCTGCCAATCCTCGCAGGTCTTAGTGAACAAGTCGTAATCGCGTAACTGCAGCGGTCGTGGACCGACCAGGCTCATGTGGCCGATGAGCACATTGAAAAGTTGCGGCAGTTCGTCAATGCTGGTGCGGCGCAAAAACTTGCCCACACGCGTAAGCCGTGGATCATTCTTGATTTTGAACACCGGTCCGGTGACTTCATTCAGATGCTCAATCTCGCGAAGCTTTTTCTCCGCTTCGACCACCATGGTCCGGAACTTATAAATGTGGAACACGCGCTTGTTGTAGCCGACCCGCTCTTGCACGAAGAGTACAGGACCGTGCGAGGTCAACTTGATCAGGAGGGCGACCACCAACAGCATCGGCGCCAGCAGGATGATCAAGAAAAGCGATACGGAGAAGTCGATCATCCGCTTTACTATTAACGGCCAGCCCTCCGGCGCCCCCGTGTAATGTGTAATCAACGAGGCACCTTCGATCTCTTCGGCTCGAGACTGCGCCGACTGGAGATCGAATAGGTCCGAAAGGATGCGGAGGATAATGCCTTGCTGCTCGCAAAGCTTGGCCAGAGCAGAGCTATCAAGATGGAAAGAGCGCACGGGCAAAGCCAGAGCGACTTCATCGACCACCTGGTACCGCAAAAAGGTGGGCAAGCCCTCCAGGTCGCTGACCAAAGAATAACCGTGCCGTCGGAGTTCTTCGCTTCCATGCCAGGGCCGGTCGGCAAATCCGAGAATCCTGTAGCCCAACTCGGGTCTGGACTGAATCATTTTGGCAAACTCAATCGCACGGCGATTGGAGCCCACAATCAGCATGTTGCGGGCATTATGGCCGGAAGCTCGATAGAATCGGAGCCAGGTTCGGGTGGCGAATCTCTGCGTAGCCAGCATGACCGTGCTGGAGGCGCAGAAGACTCCCACAAAAGTCGGGGTCACCATGCGGAAGCCAATGATAAAAGCGGCCAGGGTGAGAACCGCGGTGGCCGCTGCAGTGCCTTTGACCACGTCGGCCACTTCGGACAACCGGCTGCTCAATCGCTTCGACTTGTAAAGTCCCAGGCCGGCGAAAATGAGGTGCCAAACGCCCAGAAGGGTCAAGAAGACAATGACATTCTGGAGCTTGATCCGTACAGAAAGAAACTGGGTGAAACTGAGAGGTCCCAATTTCATATGAACGGCAAGAGCAGCCACCCCAAAGGAGATCATCAGCAGCAGCAGGTCGAAGACCTCGATTGCGGTGGTCATTATTTTGTGGCGTCGAAGGGTGCCCACAGGAATCCTCGGAACTGGATCGGGTAATGTCGAAGCGAAGGTTATTTCACTTCGAATGGATTATTGGGAAGATGAATGTCCGCGAAGTGTGGGGAGGAGAGAGCTTCACAAGCTGCTTATGTTGCCTAGGGGGAGTTGAAATTACGAATGGGCGGCTACAAGCGGCTGTAAATGGCTTGCGGAATCGGGAAAGTTCGTTGGTTGAGCACGGCGCCGAACAGGGGTACCTTGGCAGCATGCACCTCTTGCATGATTCGGCGCGCGGTTTCCTTGCGCGACGAGTTTGCCTTCAAGACCAGAGCCAGTCCCTCGCACGCCGTTCCGAGAGCGATTGCGTCGGCATGAACGTTCAGTGCCGCGGAGTCCACGATGACGAAATCAAACTCATTGCGCAACTCCAGGATTCGCCGCCTTAGCGCCTCAGGTTCGAGAAGGGCGGAGGCGGTCTTATCCCAAGAACCACAGCTCAGGAGCCACAAATTCGGTATGGGAAGCCGCCGTATGAAATTACGCATCGGTTGGGAATCCAGCACCGCGTCGGTCAGGCCGTGATGGTTCTCGACCCGGAAGACGTTGTGCAAAGCGGGGAAGCGCAAATTGCCGTCAATGAGACAGACCGAACCGCGGCCCTGCATAGCCAAATTCTGCGCCATGTGAGCCGCCAGCCAGGAGCATCCAGTGTGCCGTTCCACTCCCGAAAAGACTACGGCTCGATGGCTTGCTGTGGACACGAACAAACGCTCAATCAGCTTCCTGATTTCGCCGCTCACCATGTCTTGCAGAGGGGGAAGGATCTGGCCCTCAATGGGAACATCGATCTCAGAAAAAGCAGGTTTTTCTGGCGTGGCGAAAATGGCGTCGGCCGCGCGTTTCTCCGCTTGGTCTTCTTCTAACCTTTGCAACAGCTCGAAATTTCTGCTCATCGTTAGCCTTTCAGCCCTGAGGAACCGTCAATCACTTTGCCGCACGTTAAGAGGTCGCGTCGGGGGGCAGCGGCCGCGTACCGCTTGTACCGTTGCCATTCACGTTGTGAAGCTTGTGTTGTTGATCCGGTATCGCGGCCAGGACCATAACATTCAGTCCGGTCTCCACTTCTGCGGGGGTGCGGAACGAGACGTTGAAGTTTTCCAAAGCAAATACCAAGCCTCCGCTTAGAGTCGCAGCCAAGGCGAAGGCGATCAGACCCAGAGACCAAGGGGATTGAGAAGGCAAACTGGGTACGGTGGCTTTTTCTGCCACTCCCACATTGAGCAGCTTAGCCTGATCGAGAGCATCGTTGATGCGAGATTCCTCGCGCTTGCGCAGGTAGAGCAGGTAATTCTCCTCCGCGGTTTTTGCGGTGCGCAACAGGGCTTGCTGTTCAACCCCCGCTTGATCCAGCTGGCGCACGGTCGCGAGCGTACTGCGGACGATGGCTTCGGTTTCCACCTCCTTGGCTTCATAACCCTTCAGCTCGGCTTTGGCTTTCACCAATTCAGAGTTAAGCCAGAGGTAAGACGGGTTCTCGTCGGTGGTAACATCCTGCAGCGGCTTCTCTCGCGCAATGGCTGCTTTCGTGGAGACGATTTCGCGATCCAGCTCTTCGAGCGGAGGATACGTGGACTGGTATTTCGAGGCCATTTCGCTGCGTTTCAAGTCCAGATTCAATAGCGTGGATTTCATTTGCTGCAGCACCGGAGCGTCGTCCGCGTCTTTCATTTGAGTCGTCAGGCGTGCGGGAGTAGATTTTTCCAATTGTTCCATGGTCGCGATGCGCTGTCGGGTTTCGGCAATCGCGGCCTGGGTTTGACCGATACTGCTATTGAACTCGTTGAGTTTTTGAAGCGTGATATCCCGCGCCAGTGTGGGATCGGGCACGGCGGTTTGATTGGGAAACTCCCTCAGGCTGTTTTCCGCATTTTCCAGTTCCTGCTTGGCCTTCGCAGTTTGCCGGTCGAAGAAGGCGAACTGTCCCATCGGATGATGCAACTCTTCGTGCTTCTGAAGGTACGCAGAATCCAGCGCGTCAAGCACTCGAGCCGTCATCTCCGGCTTGCGGGACGTGTAGGTAACGCGGATGATATCGGTTTTCGGAAGAGCTTCGATACTTAAACTCCCGCGGAGACTGCGTACGGCGGCCGCCAGCTGTTGATCTGGGTTCCTCTTCGTCCCAAACCAGCCTTTGCCCGCCTTGATCAGACCGGTATTCACCACCACATTACGGAGTACGTCCTCGCTGGAGATTAATTCCACTTCCGAGTTGAGCTCTTCTTCGCTGATTTCATCCCGCACCATCACGGGGCTGGTCTGTTGAGCGGTAACCACGGGGTCAACTCGCTCCCGGCGGAGAAGAATTTCGGTCTCGGCCTTGTACCTTGGTCCAAGCAGGGCGGACACCACCGTGCCCAGAAACACCCCAAGAAAGCAAAGCACCACCGCCTTACGGTGGTGGAAACCAATGCGCACAACATCGCGCAACGTCAGCGACAGGTCCGTGGGCTTCGGACGAACAATAAGTTCCTGTGTCTCCATCTCCAACTCCTGAGCTAACTGGATCAGAATTCTGTCGGCACCATGGCCAAGTTCGCGGTGGGGAGAAATTCCTTGAACTTCGAAAGCCGGTTCTTGGGAACGAAAATCATGTCTCCCGGTCGCAGGTGCAAATCTTCGGAGAGATTTCGCTCGTTCTCCATCTTCTT
>JASHRB010000171.1 GCA_030037575.1 Candidatus Sulfotelmatobacter sp.
GCTTATGCGCAGCAGTTGGCCGGGGCGGCGCCGGTTCCGTCGCACACCTATGTTGACGGTCTACCCTCAACCAATCTTCCACCCGCCGCAGTCATCGATACGGTGGCGGTAAACCGGGATCCGTTCTCTTCCGAATACGCCGATGGCGACCAGAACCGAGTCGAAATAACAACGCGCTCGCCGGAGCGCAAGTGGCACATCAGCCTTGGGGGAAGTTCGATTGGGCTTGGCGGAGACTCCGCTATGGGATCTCATCTCGGCTCGTCATCAAAATGGACTTCTCCCATTCTGAGCGGTCCCATCCCGTATGCGCCGCTAGCTTTCTCATTGCAGGCAAACTTCAGCTCCAACTGGTCGCAGCAACTGGTCCAACCCGTGAGCGCCGGAGGCTCGCCCTCGATTTCTCAAATCTCGACTGGTGGAAACTCCAATTCGGAGTCCTTCAATCTCTACTACTCGGGACACGAAAGCACGCGCGCCTACGTCTCGCTTTATCGGTCCGAGGCAACAGCGGAGAACTCAGGCGTGGGTGGACTCACGGTTGTGCAGGCAGGCAGTGGGACCGGTTTCGAATCCGACGGAATTCGCGGCTTCCTGCAAAATTCCGGAACCAACTGGGTTGAGCGCAGCGCGATTATGGTCGAGCGCAAAACATTCAGTTCTGCGGCAAACGATACGGACATTGGTTACGACATTCCCGGCTATTTTGTCTCTGGTGGTGCGCCAATCGCGGACGAGCATAGCGTCAAAGACCGCTGGGTGTGGAAGACGGTTTTCCAGTCCACATGGAAACACCATGCCTGGGAGTGCGGCTTCACCATTTCCCACAGCACGGATTTGGATCAACAAACCCCGAATCCTGCCGGCCAAATGTGGTTCCCGACCATTGCCGATTACGACGCGGCACTCAGCGGCGCTCCCACCGGCACATGGATCGGAGCCAGATACAGCGGCTTGGGTTTGTACGGCAGCACGGTCGCGTCGCCGTTCTTTCATACCGATCTTTGGCACACTTCGCGTTTTGTGATCCGCGGAGGAATACGCACCGATTATCAATCGCTCGCGGGCATCGAAGTTTCGCCGAGGCTCTCAGCCACCGCGCAGGTGCACGGGTTCATTCTTCGGCAGGGGGCCGGGCTGTTCGTGCACGAATGGCCCAGCAGCATCTTTTTTCAGGCGATGCGCGACAATGCCCTCGATCCCTTCGTCGCCAGCGGCGTTGTCTTGCCGCCGGATGGAACAGGAGTGCCGACGTCCGGCATTCGGGAGCAGATCATTACGCACCTGGCTCCCGGGATCGAGAGACCGCGCGATGTAATGTTGAGAAGCAGTATCGAGCGTCCGCTGGGAAGTTTTGATGCAGGCTTTGAATTCACTTGGGTGGATGGCAAGCATTTGCTCGGTTGCCGGCGAATTCCAGACACTTCAGGCTGGCTCGACCTTTTGGAATCCAATCGCGATCTTCGCCGCACCGAGCTGCATCCTCGGCTTCGTTACAAGTGGAGAGGGCAGGCTCTGACTGCGAATTACGAGTGGATTCATTCGCGCGACGATACGGATGGGCCATTTTCCTATGCCGAGTTCTACAACGATCTTGCCGCGGAGTGGGCCAGAAGCACGGGCATACCCGCTCACAACGCGAGCTTAATCGGCAATCTGAACCTTCCGCACTCTTTCTTTCTGACGATTGTGGGTTCGATTCACAGCTCATCTCCATACAACGTCACTACCGGCCGGGACATCGACAATGACGGCCTCTTTAATGATCGAGGCGGGCTCTTGCGCAATAGCGGCAACGGCCCTAACTATCGTTCGGTGTCACTTTACGGCTCCCGCCGAATCAGCTTTGACCGACTGCTGCATCGGTATCGAAAAGGGAGCGGCATCAACATGGGTCTTGAAGTGGACGATCTTCTAGGAAACCGCAATTACCTGACTCTGGAAGCGGTAGAAGACTCGCCTCTTTTCGGCCAGCCATTATCGGCCCTGCCCGGCCGCACCGCCCGTCTGTGGTTTAACCTGGGAGAATAGTAAGAATCCGGCCTCATGGCCCGTCATCTGGGCCTCCAACTCAAACTTGCGAGCAACTCCCGTGTGGGCACAGCCTACATCGCTGCGTGTCCACCGTGTGCATTATTTTGCTCGTTGTCTGTTATCGATTGCACACAAATAGGGTGTTTCGACAGCCACATCAGTAATTTGCCGTTCACTGCGTTTGGCACATTGGATGCTGTTTTCTCTCTCGGCCACCCGCGATTTTGTCCGCCAATCAGCGATGCCTTCCTTGGTACCGGTCGCGTGAGCAAACCACCAGATCGCTCGGACGGATTCTCCGTTCGGCTACTAAGTATGAGGAACTGGGCGCCACATAGAAGGTTCGAAGGGAAGCGCGGCTTGCAATTGGTGTGGGTGTTGCTCTTATCGATAGCGGCCCGCGCTCAGACACCTATCACTGATTCGACAAATAACTCTCCGGCAAATCATGTTCCTTCTGCGGCTAGCTCCAGCCTTTTCGAGTCGCCCCGGGCAATCGGCGATTGTGGCTGCGCCAGTGATGCCGCCGCCTGCGCCATACAGCAAGAAACTGGCCCCAACGCTTCCTTCTCTGCACCGGCTGAAGTCGATAACGGCCACCGCGTGCTCGACAGAAAGTTCATTGTTTTTCACAGCCTGAATACGCTCGCCATGGTCGCCGATATAGAGAGCACGGCGCACGCTCTAGCCGGAAAATCCGGAGCGGTGGAGTTAAACCCGCTCTTCGGCCCGCATCCAACGCGCGCCCGAATGTACGGCATTGGAGTGCCCGTGAATGCCTTCACACTTTTTCTGAGTCACCGAGCCAAAAAGATTGCCCCACGGCGGAGGCTATGGGAACTCGCTCCGGCAATGACCATGGCAATCCATGCCGGCGCGGTCACCAATAACCTCGTGGCGGCGCACCCCTGATGGATTGATGGATTACCCATTTTCCCCCATCGGGACGAAACACGAAAGTGCTATCCGAGAGGCCGAGGATCGAACCCAACCCCACCCCGCACCGCTTAGCGGTTTGGCACCGCATAAACATTGAGGTCCAGCGATCCAGTGTGAACACATGAAGCCTTGGTGACAAAAAAGGAGGGGCGGATCACTTGCCGCTGGCAATCGCCGGTGCACCACGTGCGGTGGTCAGCCCTCCAGGCCACCAGTTCCAATCGCCGGCAACGCGAAGAAGCGCAGGTCCAATCACAATGCGAACGAGTGTTGCGTCAATGAGCACTGCTATAGCCAGCGTAAATCCGAGCATCTTAATCACCAGGAAATTTCCGAACGTGAATGCCGCAAATACCACAATCATAATTGCCGCGGCACTGGTAATCAGTCCTGCGGTTTTGGCAATCCCCTCGGGGATCGCCTCCGATTCACCCAGCCCGCTCCTTCTCGCCTCCAGGACTCGCGCCACCAAAAATACTTCGTAATCCATGCTCAGGCCGAAGACAATCGCAAATGCGACGATCGGCACAATGGGAAATATGCTACCCGTACCTTCATGAACTCCAAAGAAGCGAACTCCGTGTCCCTCCTGAAACACCAGAACCAACACCCCGAAGGAAGCCGCAACCGACAGCAAATTCAGAACAATGGCCTTCACTGCAGCGAACAGCGATCGGAAGCCGCCCAGCAGGGCCGCGAGCGTACCTCCAACCACCAGCGCCAATACCGAAGCGAAGCGGTCCTTGACAATGGTTTGATAATCGGCAGTGAGCGCGGGAATGCCTCCAATGTGCAGCCTAGAGCCGGGCACTCCCGTAAGCAGTGGCGCGCCGTCCTTTCTCAGCTCCCGCACCCAATTGACTTGATCGTTCAAGGTAACGGATGTCGCAGGTAAGACTTCAAGCAATGCCGCCCGCCCGTCACGGCTCAGAAAAGCTCGACGCGTGTCACGCGAAATGTTGCTGAGTTGAGACCGGTCACTCTGTGTAATGGAGGTGAGAGAGATTACGCGGCCGGAACGAGGATCGCTCGCGAGCCGCTTGCTGAAACGGTCGAGGACATTCCAGCCTACGTCGGTTTGCACAATCGAATCGGTCGGCAGTTCGAGAATCACACGCAACGAGTACACGATGCCGACCCGATCCATTCCTTCGAGAGCGTGAAGCGCACGCACCGATTCCGCCTGTGAAGGCAGCCAATCCCCTCTGGGGACGTTGGTGTCGAGCCGTGCGGCTTGCGCGGCCAGCAGAAGCAAGGGTGCACCCGCCAGAAGCATGGCCAGCCAGGGATGGGCAACCACCACATTTCCCCATCGCCTCCAACGGTTTTTCCTGCGTGCCGCCCGACTCGCATCCAGATTTGCAAGAAACGGCACCTGGCCGGCATTGATGCGCGGACCGAGAGCGGCCAGCAACGCCGGAACGAGGCTGACGGACAGCAATAGACTCGTTCCCGCCACCAGAAACCCAGCGATACCGATGGAACGGATTTCACTGATGGGGACGGTCAAGAGAGCGAGGAATCCGATGGCCACGGTCGAGGCTGAAATCAGGAGTGTACGACCTGCCTGGCGTCCCGCAATGGACGAGCATTTGAATCTGTTTTGCTCGGTGGCAATCACCTCCCGGAAACGGCTGACCATCAGCAGCGCGTAGTCGATTCCCAAACCCAGCCCAAGCATCGTGGATAAATTCTGAACCAGGATGGACAAGTGCCAGTGCAGGGCCAGGAATCCCGCAATCGCCAGAGCGGTCGCGATGGCAAGCTGACCGATAACGACTGGAATCAGCGCCGCCACCAGACTTCCGAAAGCCATCAACAGAAGTGCGAGGGTGGCAGGAACCACCAGAGTCTCGGCGTGTTGCACGTCGTCCGCGCTGGCTTTCCGAATGTCGAAGTTAAGTGGCGTCTCTCCCGTCAGTTCGAGCTTCACCTTCGCATAGCGGCGTCGCAATTGGTCTTGAAGAGAGTTCTCCAGTTCGTGAAGCTTAGGGACGAGTGACTCCACCGGCCCCTCGGTCGATGCGAGTCCCACCAGAACAAAAGTTCCCCCTCCCTTGCCCA
>JASHRB010000172.1 GCA_030037575.1 Candidatus Sulfotelmatobacter sp.
AAGACGCAAGGCCTATGCTGCCGCAGGTGGGAAGAGAATTACAAAGTGAAATCAACAACTTTCAATCGCGCCGAGGACCGCAGATGGGAGACATACGCGCGGCGAGTCTTGAACCCGCGATCTCAACCCACGATTGCATTGTCTCTAACGATTTTTCAAGGACTTAGGCGGCCACCCAGAGTCACGTAAGTCGTTCAAACTACAACATAAGCCAACACTGCTGATGCGGGATTCTATTCGCGCCTGAACGAGAAAACAGGGCAAGGGCTCGGCGTGAAGTGGATGTCGGTTCCCAACAAGAAGACCACCCGTAGCGAACGGAAATGTCTGCCGCATCAGCGTTGGTTTCGTAGAGGGCAAAGGTGGAGGACGGGGTCGGAGGGTCGAATCAGCCAATCAGCGTGCTCAAACGCAGACAAGGGTTGGGTCGTTGCTTCTATCTCGGCCTAGCCGCCGGCCTTTAATTCCTGCAGCACCTGCTTGGCGATTTCCTTCAGCGTTTCGAAGACGCCTGTGCCCTGAAACGCGACCGCTTCCAGCACGGGCTCATTTTTCCGGTGGAGTTCTTTCGTCAACGCCTCGACCGACAAAACATTCGGCAGATCGCGTTTGTTCAACTGCAGGACGTAAGGAATCTTGTTGAAGTCGTAGCCGTGTTCTTTCAGGTTCGACATCAAATTGTCCAGAGCCTCGACGTTCGCGTCCATGCGCGGCTCCTGCGAGTCGGCGACAAAAACGATGCCATCGACGCCGCGCAGGATCAGTTTGCGGCTGGCGTCATAGAAGACCTGCCCGGGGACGGTATAGAGATGGATGCGCGTCTTAAAGCCGCGCACCGAGCCGAGATCGAGGGGAAGAAAGTCGAAAAACAGAGTTCGCTCGGTTTCGGTGGCCAGCGAGATCATCTTGCCCTTCTGTTGTTCCGCGGTCTTCTGGTAAATCATTTGCAGATTCGTGGTTTTGCCGCCCAACCCGGCACCGTAGTACACGATCTTGCAATTGATCTCTCGGGCTGCGAAGTTGATGAAACTCAAGACTTTCCTCAAAATGCACGGGCTGCACACCCTCGCGGGTGTCTGGCCGGCGCAAAAATGTCCCTGTGGGGCTTCGGGCTTTTATATCACACAGGGTGAACCGGGCGCAGGTTACTCAGGTGACCCCCAACAGAGAAGCGAATCTGGGCCGGCCGAAGTGTCCGGGGGTCGGAAGAAATCGGGACGATCCATCCGCAAAGGAATACTGGATGTGCACAGCTGAGTTTATGTATCCGTTTTTCTTTACGACTTTTTATTTGCCTAAGACATAGGGGGGTATGGTATACAGTCATGGCGAGGATGGTGAAATGACCGTCCGAGATACTGAGGACTATGAATAACGGATCTGCAGGAGAGCCTCCGGAATGTCCGAAGGCTGGACTGTGCTGTGATGTGCGTCCTGGAAGTCGTACCTGTTTTGTCGTGGGTTGATTCTGCTCGCTCTTCACAGCACTCGACCTGTGAATCCGAGCGAGCGAATTTGCTGCCGAAAATACGCGGCCCGACTCACTCCTCCTAACCAAATCCTTGATGACACTGCTCACGGTGCCGGAGTCCATCTGGCTAGGCCGACGCGATCCGTGTCTCGAGCGGGAGAAACATGATGCCGAGCAATCTCATTTCCACCTTGCCCCGTCCTGGTTTGTACTGCGTCTGGATCGCGACCGGTAACCCACGCCAGCCCCTGGCCTGTATCTGGATTGATGCCGAAACGCGCGGTTACCGGCTGGAGTATTTCCAGGCGGTGCCAACCGGCTGCATAGCAAGCCGCCGTCTCACAAATAAAGACAGAGACCTGCCGAGATCGGAAGCTCAAATGTTCAAGACGGCTCGTGACCTTTAAAGCGTCACGGTTGTCGCAAACGAAGAAGAACCGAGTAACGCGTTGGTTTGGGTTGATTGCCCTCGCACTCTCTCTGTTCTGCTCAATCTCGCGTGGGCGGATGTTGGTGGGCGGATCGCCGGAGTTGTTGCCGATCCCAGCAGCGCCTTGCTCTCCAGCGCGAGCGTCACGCTCACCAACTCAAGCAACGGAACCAAGCAGACTGCCACCGCAAACGACCAGGGGCAATACTCGTTTCCCGTAGTCCCGGTCGGAAACCATGAACTCGAAATCAGCGCTCAGGGGTTTCAGACATATCACAAGACCGGCATCGGAATTGATGTAAATACTGCGCTTCAGATCGACGCTGCTCTCAAGCTCCAGCAAGGTCAGGAGTCGTGCGAACTCAGCGACAATATCGTAACCATTCAGATGTCCGACACGGAGATCGGCGAGACGATCGCCAACCAACAAGTCGTCGACATGCGGCAGAACGGGCGTAGTTATACGGACCTGTTGGCGACTGCTCTGGCCCTCCTCTGTAAATCCTTTGCTCTCTGACTTCTAGCAACTCTGAAATCTGTTCCCGCAGTGTGTTCACTATTACCCAGAGTTCTGGCCAGCAGCGATTGGGTGAGATTCAGCTTGCTCTGAATGGGGCAGCGGTGGGTAGCGCTGGCCGTTGGTCTTACCCACTTTGGCGGGGATTAATTTCTCGAGGCCGACGGCGCCCTACTGAGGGTTCCTACGATCGATCTCCCAGCAACTACCGCTAGGAGTATGTCCGAGTATTCGGAATTGACTTGTTTCGACCACTACCTGTTGTGGTTCTGCGCGAAGCGGGCCACAACATGTCAGCCGACAAATGATTTCTCGTACAGACTCCTAGGGCTGGGCGTAGTAACCGGTGCGGGTACGCGCCGTCAGACCGCGCTTGTCAAGCTTTACCTGAAGGGTGTGATATTCATTCGCCTGATCGGCACGCGGAGAAGCGAACGACATGCTGTAGAAGGTCTTCGCCTCGGCGAGGCAGTTGGCAATTGAGAGATAGACATCGTTGCTCGAAGTGATCACCCGGCCACCGCTTTGCGCTGCAATCACCTGCAACCCCAAGTTGCCATACTGCACCTTGCCGGCCGAAGGCACGCCTTTGAGGAAGCTCTCGTACAGGAACGTCTGGGGGGCTCCTAAATCCTTCAGCCCCACCGGATCGATGCTGTACAGTGTGAGGCGCCCGGTCCGCAGTTCAGTGTTCACCTGGACGATTGCGTCAAAGAGCGAGTCCTGGGTTTTCTTACTGAGATACACGCCCGGGTCCGACAGCAGCGGCCAACCTGAGCTCAGCCATAGCAACAGTTTCCTCGCTGGTTTGCTCGACTCGTTGGAGGCAAAACTCTCGAGCGCTCGAAGCGCCATCTGGCTGCGGTCAAGCGCGCCATAGAAGCCTTGCGACCTGCCGATAATGCGCAGGCCGAGCTGGTTGGATTTCAGAGCGTCCGCCAGAACATTCCCGTCCGTCGTGACCGGCGTCAGGCCCTGGTATGTATCGCTGACCAAAAGCAGCGCGGTGGGCAGGGCGAGGTGGCCGCCGCCTTGCCGCAAAAATTTGTCCACCGCCAGCCGGACTTCGGCCACGCCGTGGAACGATGCATCCACCTCGTCGATTGCCAGAATCACTTGCGTAGGATCATTCGCTTCGGCATTTTCCTCAAAAGCTTGGAAGGAGAGGATCGGCTGGGGATATTTGTCGTCGAGGAGGGTGAAGTCGCTCTGCTGCAAACCCGCCACCGGCTTGCCGGATTTATCGGTTACTACGACGTCCAGATTGATTCGCCGGGCGGGCTCGTTGCCTGCTCCCCGGGCGGGCGATGACCGCTGAGCGGATATTGAAATGGAGCAGGCCAGAAGGGTGAAGGCCAGAATCGCGCCCGCAGGGAAGATTCGAGAGAAGCCATGCACCCGATGCAAAAGAACCCCCCGGAAGCACGCCCAACACAGGCTAGCACATTCGCAATCGGCAGGGAAAAATTTGCCGGCTCCGGGATACGGCAATCACCGCGCCGCCGATGGCGGGGCCGGATAATAGCCGTCCTTGGCCTCAATGATCAATCCGGGACGGTCGACCCGCACCTCGATTTCATGCTTTGCCGACTTCACCGGACCCGTAGGCTTGGTTGGAACATAGCCTAGGGTGTACTGATTGCGTGCCTCGCTCATAACACGCGCGTAGATTTCTTCGATTGCATTGCGCGTGAGCTTGTCATAAGGTGCGCCTCCGCCGGTGGCCCAGGTATATCTCGGCAGGATGTTGTCGTATCCCTCTTTCGGCAGGCGAAAGCGCTCGAGCTTGTCGTAAATCGGCAGCGCCGAGCTGGAAACGGCCACGGCGCGCACCTGAATTTCGTTCGTCAGGAGGATCCGTAGCACGTCGCGATAGCTCGCTTGGCTGCCGTATTCGCGGCCATCGCTGATCACAAAGATGATTTTTCGCCGCCTGCGGTCCTGCTTGCTCAGGTCCAGCGCGGCACGCAGAATGGCGTCATTCAAAACGTAGGATCGCTTTGGAGGCGTATAGACCGGTTCGGTCGGACTTCCCATGGGAATGTTGTTGATGATCGGACCGTTGGGCGCCAGCGGTCCGCTCATCACCGGCACGCCGTTGTCGCTTCCCGTATAGGTTCTCACCTGATCGAAGAGCGCCACCAGTTTCTGTGAGGGTTGCATGAAGTCGCTGAGCTGGCTCACCGTGCTGCTGTAGGTATAAACGGAAACGTAGTCATAGGGGGCAAAGGCTCCGATCAGGGCGGAGAAGGTTCGGTTGATCTCCTGCACGTCAATGTTGGGCATGGCCAGATCGAGCACGACCGCGACCGAAAGCGCGAAGGGATCAGACGTGAAAAACGTCAGCTTCTGCTTGACGTTGTTTTCGTAGACGGCAAAATCGGATGGCAGCAGGCCGGCTACCATGCGTCCGTCTCTCTTGCTCTTAACCGTTACCGGAACCACCACGAAGTTGGCGTGAACCTTGATCAACGGTTCAAGTTGCTCATCCCCGTTTTTTTTGGCCGTCGTACCGGGCGGGATCGTTCTGACCGGGGGCATCGATGAAGGGCTTGAAGTGGTCGTGTCGCTGTCGGTATCGACCGGCGGCTGGGTCGCCGAGCGGTTCATCGGTTCATTCGTCCACGGGTTTCGCTCCACTGGCGCCGGCTTCGGTTCCTCGGCCGGTTTAGGCGGAGGCGGCGGTTCGGGAGCCGGGGCTGGTGGCTGCACCGCAGACGGCGCATCAGGAACATCCTGCGACGAACTGGCAGGGGGAGATTGGTTTTGGGTAGCGCTCTGGCCGCCGGAGTTTTGCGCCCCCACCGGTGGAGTGTCGGCGACGAAAGATGCACCGGCGAGCGCCAGGGCAAGCATCAGCGCCAGTGGGTACTTCACCGAGCTTTGCCACCGCTTCGGGGCAACCGCCGTCTTGGAGTTCACATGCACCGCCTAAGTCCTGCCATTTCCTATTTTGCCATGAATGGTTTGCCATGGCCTGCCGATTCCCGCCTTGCGG
>JASHRB010000173.1 GCA_030037575.1 Candidatus Sulfotelmatobacter sp.
CGACTTTGACGCCAAGATGGTGCAGGTTCTGCACGTTTACAAGGAGGTGGAGATCTGGCGCATGAAAGGCGGGCCGCCGCCGCATCTGGTCGCCGTGCTCGCCTACGACGAGAAGCCCGGGATTCAAGCCCTGGCGAATACCGCCCCAGACCTGCCGCCAGTCCCAGCAAAGCACTCTGCCGTGGGGCGGGACCATGAATATATCCGGCACGGAACCCTGTCCCTGTTGGCCGGTATCGACCTACTGTCCGGCGAGGTTCTGGGCTTGGTACGCAAACGGCATCGGAGCGCGGAGTTCATTGAATTCCTGAGCTTGGCCGACGCGCATTACCCAGCCGGCGCACGCATCCGGGTGGTGCTCGACAATCATTCCGCACACATCTCCCAAGAGACGCGCGCCTTCCTGGCGACGCTGCCGAACCGGTTTGAATTCACCTTCACGCCCAAACACGGGTCCTGGCTTAACTTGATCGAATCGTTCTTCGGGAAAATGGCGAAAACCCTGCTGCGCGGCATCCGCGTGGCCTCAGCCGACGAACTGAAAGCACGGATCGAGCTCTACCTCAAGGAAGTTAATGAGACTCCCGTGGTCTTCCGTTGGAAGTACAAACTGGAGACGCTGTCTCTGGTCTAGCAATTGATATGTTATTTAAGAATCACTATACTAGTTGTTCAACGATGCTTCGTTCGGATACGGCGTCGATCCCCAGTGAGGCATCCACTTCATGAGGCACGGGTGATCCCGATGGTTTCGGACTCCAATGCCGCCTTTGATGCGCCATCGGGGGAGAAACCACGCCGATGCATAGTCAAATGGCCCACCGAGATGTTAATGATGCGGCCCCATTCCCCCTGCACCATCTACGGTGCTGCGGCTCGGGACACGCACACTCGGACAGTGTAGACGTAAGCGGCACAATATTACCTCTTAAATAGTAATATTTAAATAAGAGGTAAATTAATGCCGTTTATCGACTATCATTTTACTTGTCAATCCTCATCTTCAAAGCACAAAATATATAAACGGCATAAAATTACCTATTATAATTGTTTTTAACAATAATCGGTAATATTCTACCGCTATGGAAAATACGTCCTTCAAATCGATTGAGGAGCTCCAGACTAGCCTTGGAGAGCAGCTCCAGAGCCTGCGCCTGGCCAAGAATCTCGATCAGCGTACCACTGCCGAAAAGGCGGGCATCTCGGAAAAAGCCTTGCGCAATCTCGAAGCTGGACGCGGCTCGACGGTTGAATCGCTGCTCAGGGTTCTGAAGGCCCTCGATTCTCTGGAGGGAATCGAGATGTTAGCTCCTAAGCCGACCGTCAATCCACTGAACTTGTTGCGCAACGCGAAGGTGCGCCAGCGCGCGCGTCATCCTCGCGTGGAACGGCCAAGTGCATGAAACCAGTTCAGGTCATCGAAGTGCGGATGTGGGGAACGAAGATGGGTGCCGTGGCACTCGACCCGGCGCTTGGTGTTTACGCCTTTGCCTACCATCCGAAATGGAAACGGAAGGGCATCGAAGCCGCGCCTATCGAGATGCCTCTCTCGGACACGCGCGAAGTGTTCGTCTTCCCTGCACTTCCCAGAGAGACCTACCTCGGCCTTCCAGCTATGTTGGCCGACGCGTTGCCCGACGATTTTGGCAATGCTCTGATCGACGCCTGGATGGCCACCAAGGGCGTCACCAAGAGTTCGATCACGGTTCTCGATCGGCTGGCCTATATGGGCCAGCGCGGTATGGGGGCGCTCGAGTTCAAACCGACGCGCGGATCGCATAAGGAGAGCGCCACTCCGATTGCCATGAAGGAACTGGTCGAGGAGGCGCGCCGGCTGGTGCAAGGCACATTTGCCGTGGATCATGAGGCCAAAGCGGCTCTCGCCAACATCATCAAGGTGGGGACCTCGGCTGGCGGCGCGCGCGCCAAAGCGGTCATCGCCTGGAATCCCAAGACCGACGAGGTGCGCAGCGGGCAATTCGATGTCGCGCCGGGATTTGAGCACTGGCTGCTGAAGTTCGACGGCGTCGGCAAGGACATGGAACTGGGAACCGGCGAAGGGTATGGACGGATCGAATATGCCTATTCGCGGATGGCCAAGGCGGCGGGGATCTCGATGTCACCTTGCCGGTTGCTCGAAGAGGATGGCCGGGCGCATTTTATGACCAAGCGCTTTGACCGGGACGTGACGCCGGACGGTGAAACGCAAAAACATCATGTCCAGACTTTGTGCGCAATGAATCACCTCGATTTCCGCCAGCGAGGGACGCACGCCTATGCCCAACTGTTCCTCACCATGGTCGACCTGAGCCTCGGCGATGGCGCGGTGAGCGAGGCCTTCCGGCGCATGGCCTTCAATGTGATGGCCCGCAATTGCGACGATCACACCAAGAACTTTTCCTTCCTTTTGAAGCAAGGCAGGTCGTGGGAACTCGCCCCAGCCTACGACGTCACTCACGCCTACAATCCCAAAGGCGAGTGGACTTACCAGCATCTAATGAGCGTCAACGGAAAGTTCGAGGGGATCACGCGGGACGATCTGCTCACCGATGCCGATCGGTTCAGCGTGCGCAAGCCACGCCAGATTCTGGATGAGGTCAAAGCCGCCCTTGAGAATTGGCGTGCCTTCGCCCTCGAGGCGGGGATGGAAGATTCTCTACGCGATCGCGTAGCTCGGGACTTTCATCTCGTGTGAGGGACGGAAGACGCCGATGCTGGTGGTCGTAATGGTGGCGGTGCTGCTGATGATGATGATCGTGATGCCGACCCATGGCGATGCGGATGACCATCAAGAAGACTGTGGTCAGAAAAATGTGGCAATTTTCTGACATCCACCGACCATTGCTTTCGCAGGGAGCAACAACTGCGGTCCGTCTTCTCAAAGTGTCGGACTCTTTGTTTTTGCCCGGCAGGACCTATTTATCGACTTCGCGATAGCCTCCAATGTTGATTCTCCGTAATTCTTCCAATTGCCGGATCTCCCGTCCCGATCGCATCTGGGCTTCTTTCCAGGTTCGTTGATATCTGCACCCGGTGATGGGATCGGTACTGATGTCCTTCTTCCGCAGCGACCCAAGCGTCCGGGCAAAATCAGGGAAATCAGGGAGCCCATTTTGGTTCAGGACGCCGAGTACATTGCCTTGGCGGTGGGTAATGGCCACGCCCGGCGTATGCCTCGACCGGCTCATTTCCTGGACGGCCAACCGTTGCAACACCTCGTGATCGAGAGGCCGCAGGTCATAGGGAGAATCGATCCAGAGAAACTTCGCGGTTCGTGTACCGGGAGCGATCTTGGTCTGCGAGACCTTCTTGTGAATCTTGTCGGTCAGCCGGGTGTACGGATCTTCCAGAGTCTGAGGTGGCGCATACTTGAGGAAGACTCGTCCCCGTTCCCGATAGTCGTATTCGATCCCGGCGCGGAACATCTCCCGACACTTCAGCCGAGGACTTTCCGGCCACGCCTCCGATGGAGTGGGCATGTCACCCATTCGGAGCCGGTTGTGTCGACAAGGTTCCCGTCGACCATGGTGAAGGGAATTCTCTCCGTCCGTTCGGTCAGCGGTTCGACCTGAACTTCCACTCCCTGCTGCGATACGGCGACCGAGACTTCTCCGCTCATGGCGTTCGAGCGTACGCTTCCGTAGCGCAAGGATCATATTGAAGTCGGCGCGCTTGAGCTCGGTTTGAACCCGGATCTTGACGCAGCAGGGACGCACAATAGGGTCGAATCTTTTCAGCAATGTAATCGAGATCTCTTGGGTGACCCGTATGGCCTCTTCAGAGACTAAAGTACGACTAACGCGGGAACACTCACACAGCAGGCGCCCACGGTCGATGTTCACGATGAAATCGCCGTTGTTCTTTTCGATCTCGGGCGCCAGTGCCAGCGACCCGCTCTCGAGGCTGCGCTTCATCC
>JASHRB010000174.1 GCA_030037575.1 Candidatus Sulfotelmatobacter sp.
GGGTGTGGTAGTGTGCGACTGCGTCGCCGCGTGAGACGGCGTGGACGAATGCGAGGACGTACTGGCGTGAGACGCCGGTTTTGCGGGGGTGCTCGAGGTCTTATGCTGTTGCTGGCCCAGCGCAAACGCCGGAACCACGATCATCAGCAGAAGCACTCCCGCTTTCTGCAACACGTTTTTAGTCGGCATGCAATTCATCACGGCCTCCTGGCCACTCAAAGGTTTTTCCTGTTATCCCCGGCGATGCTGCCTCCCGTTTCACAGAGGCACCTTTTCCCATTTAACCCGCAAACAGGCGAAAGGTTCCGTACTTATCAAGCCGTTTAATAACAACTGAAGGGCAATGCCCGCAGGATGCCCGTCTCGACATTGCAGCCAAAAGCTGCCGGCGGACGCATCCTCAGGGGGAAAAACGAAACCTTACCAGAACTGGGCTGCCTCGTGCAATGGCTGGCTGGTACTCTCTGGATACGTGCAAGAACCTATCCCGCCGGCTACTTTCTCTGGAAGGCTCGGATAGGGTAATCTACTCCCTCCTTTGGATGGAGGGCACCGATTGCGCTACCTGGACCGGCTGCAACCGCTCGCGTTGCTCGTCATGCGCCTCGCCCTGGGCGCGGTCATGATCGCACACGGATATCACAAGGTTTTCGGCGGACTACATCACCACGTTCAGTTCGTCGAAAGCCTCGGATTGCCCGGCTGGTCGGCGTATCTGTCGGCCTTCGCCGAGTTCTTTGGCGGCTTGCTCGTCTTAGTCGGGCTGTTTACCCGCGCTGCCGCCTTTGCGATCGGCTTCGATCTGTGCGTCGCCATCGCCAAGGTTCACCTTCATCACGGGCTGATGTCGGCTAACGGCGGATACGAACTCCCGCTGGCTCTCGCCGCTCTGGCGTTCGGGCTGATCTTCTATGGTGGAGGAGCGATCGCCTTCGATCACGTTCGCGCTCCGGGTGGCGGAGCCAAATCCAAGTGAATGCCAGGCGTCCTTCCGCCAACGGCGCAACTTATCGCTGAGGCTTGGGTTAAAGCGTAGGCAAACTCGCGATCATTATCGAAACGTCCGTGATTGACATTTCTTTACAAGCCTGGGAAGCAGTCGCGGTTGGGCGCCGGGTCGAGTTTTGCATTATGATAAGTGATTACAAACTACAAAGCAGCGTAACGATTCTGTGAGCGCATCTCACACCCATAAGAACTGATTGGAGGTTCTCTTGAGCAAGTTAGCGATTTTCGCACCGTTGGTGGCTTTGTTTTTCTTGGTTCAGTTTGCTCCCGCGCAGCAGGCCGATTTTTTCATCGGCGCCGGAACGCTTCTGTCGTCGTCTCCAAGCAGTGCGGCATTGTATTTCCAGCCGCCCGCAGAAAAGGGCGGCACCTACCTTAACCTGGGCGGCGACGTGGTCGGCTTTAAGCGGCGGATCGGCTTCAACATAGAAACCGCCTGGAAAGCAACGCAGGGCACTTATGCTGGCGAGAACGAAACCTATCGCCCGATCCTGACGGATTTCAACGCTATGTTTCAGCCTAAGATCGGAAAAAAGGTTGGGCTGGATCTGTTGGGCGGTATCGGCGTGGCCGCGACCCGCTTCTACGTTCCCGAAGTCGTCTCCTGCAGTTATTTCAGCGGCGGATGCATCAACTACACCAGCAGCGATCATTTCATGGAGCATTTCGGGGCCGGGATACGCTACTACGTTTGGCGCCACTTCTTTGTTCGTCCGGAGATTCACTACTATCACATTCAGAACAATGTTGAGTTCAACTCGGACAATGTGTTTCGGGTAGGGGCTTCGATTGGGTACACGATCGGTGGAGACTAAGCCAGCCGGGACCCACGCCCGGAGAGTTCGCGCCATCGCTTAAGAGTCAGAGTCAAAGAGGCAGCGTTTACAGAGCTGCCTCTAAAAATTTCACCCACAGCACGCTTACGGTTCCTGCATGCAAACTTCCGCTTCGTGGATGGCCGCATCGATGTGCTCAATCGCCTTGTCGCCATCACCGTGGAACGCGCCCTCGGCATGAGCCATATGGTCGCGAGCAGGGCGCAGAGCCTCGCGGGCATGTTCGACCCGCGGATGTGGAGCGGGCCGGGGGGGGCCACCATCGCCGCGCTGGCCGGAGCCGATGCCGCCACCATGGGCGTCACCGCCGCAGCGTTTGGACCAGCCGCTGCCGGGAAGGCGAGTGTTAACAGCAGAGTTGCCGTAACCAACAAAGTCAAAAAACCGATTTTCTTCATGCCCTTCTCCTCGTCTAAATTCCGGCGCACAAGCGGCCGGCAAAGTGACTTCGGCACAGTACAGTCGTCCGGCAGTAAATTCTCCCTCTGCGTCCGTTGACTCCCGGGGTCCCCGCCTCCGGACGCTGGCCTGACAGCTCGCGATGCTGAACTCTGCCACACCGACTTCACCCTTCGAGGGTGAAACTTTGGGCACGGTTCGCCGATGACTGCGGTTACCTTTGCTTCCCGGATGACTCTGCCTACCATCCCTAGGACCTGCTCAAAGCGAGGAGCCCGCTATGGATCGGCGCCGCCAGTCGCGTGTATATGTGGATCTGCCCGTACAGATCTGGGGAATCGATGTTCATTCGCGGCCTTTCGTTCAATCCGCCAGTCTGCGCTCGATCAGCGGTCGGGGAGCCACTCTGCAGTGCGTGGACGCCCAGCTAAAACCGGGCGAGATGATCGATGTCTTGTACGAGGGCGCCAGCGCGCAATTTCGGGTTGTGTGGTGCGGCCAGCCGGGCACTCCGACCGCCGGAGAAGTCGGACTGGTGAAGGTTTCGCACGCGCGCCTGTGGGATATCGACGTGCTGCGTTGTG
>JASHRB010000175.1 GCA_030037575.1 Candidatus Sulfotelmatobacter sp.
GAATGACGCCGATATTAAAAGTCGTTTTGGGTGCCGCCGGAACCGGAGTCGCCGTAAACACATCGATCGCGCGCGAGAGCATCACAATCGGATTCGGTGCGCCGAAATCGCTCCAGGAATGCCCGCCCGGTCCGCGGACAATCACTTCAAATCTTCGGCTTCCCAGCGCCTCGGCAACAATGGTGTCCGCTCCCGCACCATCGAGCACCACGCTGTAAGCGATCGCATCTTTCCACCGCGGCGTCGCAAAAATGTGCCGCATGCCGCGCAGATCGCCTTCGCCCTCTTCGCCCACATTGCCGATAAACGCAAACGGCAGCCCGTGCCGCAGTCGCACCGAACGCAACAACGAAGCGATGGCTAACAGCGCCGTCACCCCCGCGCCATTGTCGGAAACTCCCGGCCCATACAGGCGGCTGGCTTGCTGGCGAATATTCAGCGGAGTGTTTGCCGGAAACACCGTATCGATGTGCGCGCTCAACGCCACATAGCGCTGGCCCGAGCCGAATCCCAGAAATCCGGGGTGCAGGCCAAACACATTGCCCACGTCATCAATGCGAACGTCATCGAGATTCACTTCGCGAAAGCGGTCGGCCAGCCAGGCCGCGCGCGCCGACTCGCCAAACGGAGGCGCGGAGATTCGCGCCATCTCCATTTGCCATTGGGCAAATTGCGGCTCCTGCGTGCGCAGCCAGTTGAACGCCGAACGGATCTCCGGCGAGGCGGCAAGCTTGGCGACTTCCTGCTGCACCACCGGCGCAATCTCAGGCAGGTCGGTGCGTGGAGGCGCGGGAGTCATGAGTGGTAATCGTCAGTTTACAAGCCCGGGCTGCCTGGCAAGGTGGTGGCGTCGCAAGTCATGCCAAGCGTCCTCCCGTCCAGCCATCAGGGTGCGCGGTGGGCAAGCGATCCGGCGCGCTGCTCCACTGCCGCCACCAATTTTCTGGTCGCCGGAACTTCCATCCCATACTTTTGCCCGCCGCGCAGAATCGGTCCCCCAATGGCGTCCAGTTCCGGAGGATTTCCACGCTGGACATCCTTTTGCATGGAGCTGCGCATGTTTCCCGGCATCATGGCCACGCCGGAGAGCACTTTTTCGACGCTCACCCTGGCGCCTTCGGCCCGGGCAACCGCGCACGCCTCGCGAACGCAGGCCCAACCCAGGTCACGCCATTGCGGGTCGGAAAGAATTTCTCCGACCGTCTTGTCAGCCGCGCTGGTGCTGAGAGCAAAGGGCGCGAGAAAAACCAACTTGCCCCACATCAGGGTCGGCTCGTCGTCGATGAAACGACATTCGAAACCGATTTCCCCCAGGCGATCCAGGGTGGTTGCGAGCCGTTGCTTTCCCGCGGACAAAACATGGAGGCGTGCAAACGGTGTGCGATGAAGGATGTGTCCGGGGCGGGTGCGTTCCATCTCTCCCGCGATTGTCGCCGGGATTACGCGATCGGCACCGTATTTCAAACGAAGCACCGCGAGGTGATCGATTCCATTCAGCAAGGGAACGATCGCCCGCAGGGCCTGGGAATTGGCAATGGAGCCGAGCGCAGCGTTCAACTGCGTGGCCTTTACGGTGAGCCAGAGCACGTCAACCGGAGGCACTTCGGCCGCCACCGCCACGCCGACCGTGAAATTACCGAATGGACTTTCAAGTTGAATTTGTCGGGGATATTGCCCCAGGGATTCGCGCCGCACAACCATGGTTACCGGCGCGCCCGCATGAGCCAGGCAAGCCCCCATCATTCCGCCAACGCCGCCAGCACCGAGAACTGCGTGGCTCAAATGTTTGCAATCGGTTCCAGACATGTGCTTTCTGATTCCCCTGCTCTAATCCGGCTTCACGGTCGCCGGCAGGCATTCCGCGATTTCGGATTCGCTGAGCGTGTGGTCGCTCGCCTTGGCGCGCCGATAGATGCGTTCGACGAGTTCTTCCTGGGCCGGAATGCCGCGCCGCTCCAGCCAGAACAGCACGTTTGATTTTCCGCTCATCGGGCCCACCTCGATAACCTGCTCCATACCGAACAGGTGCGCAGGCACGCCCGAGTAGACCGTATTGGCCAGTTCGATATCGTTTTTCTTGAAAGCCTTAATGACGGCCGCCGCATGAACGCCCGTGGCCGTGCGAAACGCATCTTCGCCCACCACCGGATAATTGGCCGGGATGGGCACGTTCGTGGCCCGCGAAACCGCCCGGCAATATTGTTTTAGTTTGGTGAGGTCGCGATCGGCCCACGGCGGAACACCCATCAGCTTCAAGTTCACCAGCATCTGGTCCATCGGGGTGTTGCCCACACGTTCGCCGACTCCGATGGCGCAGGCATGCACGCAATCTGCGCCCGCCATCAGCGCCGCCATGGAGTTAGCGACGGCCAGACCGCGATCGCTGTGTCCGTGCCAATCGACGCGAATTTTCTCGCCCGAGGGCCGCACAACTTGTTCGAGCACGAAGCGAACCAGAGAGAACGCACCTAGGGGCGTGGCGTGGCCGGCCGTATCGCAAATCACGATCGCGCGGGAACCGCAACCAATGGCGGTCGAATACAGCCGCTTCACGGTTTCGGGATCGCAGCGGCTGGTGTCCTCCGTGACGTACATGGAATCGAGGCCGAGCGCAACCGCATATTTCACGGCCTTCTCGGTGGTCTCGAGGAGAAACCCGTCGCTCCAGTTTTCCGTGAATCGGCGAATGGGGCTTGAGCCGATGAAGGTGGCAGCCTCGATTGGCAGGCCGGTTTTCTGCACAATTTCTGCAATCGGACGAATGTCATTCTCGTGGGTTCGCGCTGCGCAATTGGCCCGAATCCTCATTTTGTTGGCGACGATCTCGTGCGCGAGCGCGGTTACGTGTTCGACCGCGCGCGCACCGGCGCCGGGCAAGCCCAGATCGAGCGAGTCGATGCCCAGCGCTTCCATGCAATGAAGAATCTCGATTTTTTCCGCAATCGAAGGATCGCGCACGGACGGCGACTGCAAGCCGTCGCGCAGGCTCTCGTCGTTAAGAAGCACCGGCCCCATCGGTTCCAATCCCGGAGGGCGCCGCTGATTCCAGTCGTAGATAAGGTCGGAAGAGTTCATGAGAGCACGAGCTTCGAGACGCGAGCCGGGCAAAATCCCGGGGAAGCTGCGCTCCCCGAGCGAATTCAGTTTCCGCGGCAGATCACGAGTTGCTCGCAGCTCAGGGCTCGATGCCCGCAGCTTTATTTGTCTTTCGGCGGCAAGGTCAGCCCAAAAACTGATTTCAGCCCCTGCCCCGCAACGTTTACTTTGGCATCCGCCGAATTGGGCAAATACAGCGTCCGGCAATGCTCGCAACGATAAACTTCAGCGTCCGCTCCCCAGGCCCTCTCGGCGTCGCCGCACGCTCGCTCGATGACATCGGTCGTGTAGAACCAGCGCTTCAAATGTCCGCCGCAGAACTTGCCTTTATCGTTTTTTTCGTTGCAGGCGCGCTGGCCGGGCTTCTTTACTTTCACTTTATGATGCGGAAGCTGAGCCGGACTTTGGGTTTCGGAAGCGGTCATTTCGCCAGGAAGCAAGTTTGCCCTCGCCTTGGGCGGCGCCACGCCGCCGGATTCACCCTACGAACGTCATTGTAAACGACCGTTCAACTTTCGATTCGACGAAGCTAGAACTCCCGCTTGGGTTTGGCGATTGATCGGCGCCCACGCGGCCGCTGCTGATTTCTGCCGCCTAACAGCCGTCGCCTTGGATTGGCCCTCCCGCCAGACGCCGCAGGATGGCA
>JASHRB010000176.1 GCA_030037575.1 Candidatus Sulfotelmatobacter sp.
GCCCTCAGCGAAGGAAGATCTAACGATGGCACGCAGTTCTCGGCGCTCACTGTTTTTGGTGGTTTTTTTTCTCTTGGCCTGTGGTTTCCTCGGCATTCTCTTTGCTCAGCGGACCGGAGATCAGTCTTCGATCACAGGCGATTCCGACGTCAAAGACAGTCTGAAAGAGTTTACCGACGTCTATTCAATCGTGGAACAGAACTACGCCGAGCCGGTGAATGCCGATAAAGCCATCTACGATGGTGCGATTCCGGGCATGCTTCATGCCCTCGATCCGCATTCCAATTTCTTCGATCCGAAATCTTACGCGCTCATGCGGGAAGATCAGCGCGGCAAGTATTACGGCGTAGGCATGACCGTTGGCCCGCGCAATAACAAAGTTATCGTCATCTTCCCCTTCGATGGCACTCCCGCCTACAAGGCTGGAATTCATCCCGGTGACGTGATCATCGCGGTCGATGGCAAATCGACCGAGAACATGAGCACCACCGATGTGGCCGACATGCTCAAAGGCCCGAAGGGCACAACGGTTCACATCAGCATTTCGCGTGAAGGCGTCGAGAAGCCCATGGAGTTCACGCTGGTGCGCGACGAGATTCCGCGCTACAGCGTCGACGTTCATTTCCTGATTCGTCCAGGCATCGGCTACTTGCACATTAGCGGATTTAATGAGACGACCGACGAAGAGGTCACAAAGGCGCTCGATGATTTCGGCGATCTCAAGGGATTGATTCTAGATCTGCGTGGCAATCCTGGCGGTCTTCTCAGTGAAGGCGTGGGCGTCGCCGACAAATTCCTGAAAAAAGGTCAACTGATCGTTTCCCACCACGGCCGCGCTTCGGCGGAAAAGCGGTACGTTGCGCAGCACGGCAACGGCGGCAAGGATTATCCGCTGGTGGTGCTGGTGAACCGGCTGACCGCATCTGCAGCCGAAATCGTTTCGGGTGCGATTCAAGACCATGATCGCGGCCTGATCGCCGGCGAGGTCACGTTCGGCAAGGGTCTCGTACAGACTGTGTATCCGCTTTCCGAGAACACCGGCCTCGCGCTCACTACCGCTCACTACTACACACCCAGCGGGCGTCTGATCCAACGCGATTACAGCAATATCTCCCTCTACGACTACTACTACAGCCGCGACGACGTTCCCAGCACCGCAAATCGCGAGGTGAAACTCACCGACAGCGGCCGCATGGTTTATGGCGGCGGAGGCATTACCCCTGACGTGATGATTTCGCCAATCAAGACAAATCACTTCCAGGATACGCTGCTGCAGCATTACGCATTTTTCAATTTCGCCAAACGCTACGTTGTGGATTATCATGTCACGAAGAGCTTCGAGGTTGACGAGGCGGTTCTGCAGGACTTTCGAAAGTCGCTTGACGAAGCCAACATTCCCTATACGCAGGCTGATTGGGTCGATAATAGCGATTGGCTCAAGTCAAACATCAAGGCGGAAATTTTTGTCGACGCCTTTGGCGAGGATGAAGGGATGAAGATTCGGGCAGAATCGGATCCGGAAATCGTGAAAGCTCTCGACCTGCTCCCGCAGGCCAAAGCTCTGGCCGATAACGCGAAGCGCATTATCGCCGAGCACAACAGCACGGCTGCTTTCAACGCCAATCGCTAGTCTTGAAAGGCTCGAAGATCAGCAGCCCGGCATGCTTGCCGGGAAGTCGTGGTTTGCGCTGTAATCAGCGCACCGCCGGTTAATTGACTTCGCTATTCGGGTGTGTGAGAATCCGCGACAGTGGAGCTTGATGAGCGTATTGCTTGGCTCTGCGTGGGCTCAACTCTTCCTGCAGTGATCGCATAATTTTATCGAGGTTCACAACTGGCTCGGCGAGCGGCGTGGCAGATGCAGATTTGTGGTGGTGCGGGGGCTTCTTGGGGTTAATCGTGTTCGGCCCAGCCGTTGCGGTAGCGCTGATCGCGGGAATTACGGATTGGCGCAGCCGCCGCATCCCAAACTGGCTCACTGTTCCCGGTTTTGCCGTTGGCGTGGCGATCAACACGTTTGCCGGCGGATGGGCTGGCTTAAGGACATCACTGCTGGGAGCCGGCCTGGGTTTACTTGTGCTTCTGCCTTTTGTTCTACTGCGCAGCCTGGGTGCCGGAGACTGGAAGCTGGCCGGCGCGCTGGGAGCTTTTGTCGGCTGGGAGACGCTGGTAACTTTGCTGATCAGTTCGATTTTCGTGGCTGGGGCGATGGCGCTGATCTTGGTAATTTACAAGCATCGATTCAGGCAGACGCTGCGCAATATCTGGGGTATGTTGGCCTCGATGGCAACTTTTCACATGCCCGGGGCGGAAGTTTCGCTGGATAATCCGCAGTCACTGAAAATTCCTTACGGTGTGGCTTTGGCTTTGTCCACGGTGATTTTCGGCGTTGGCAGAGTATGGGCGACGCGATGAACCTGCCTCCTAACCGGTGCACGGAATTTCGCGCTCTTGGGCAGAGCGACTGGGGCGCGGAGATTGCGGAAACCGCGATTGTCATGCCGTTGCTTTTCATGTTCCTGTTGGCCATTTTCTGGTTTGGGCAGGCGTTTCACATTTATGGGGCAATCACCCACGCGGCGCGTCAAGGGGCTCGCGCTGCGGTTGCTCCTCCGTGCGCAACCTGCTCCAGCTCCAACGATCCGTCGGCGAATGCGTGGGCCGCGATACAGACGGCGATGCAGGCTGCGCA
>JASHRB010000177.1 GCA_030037575.1 Candidatus Sulfotelmatobacter sp.
ATGGGATCATTCCGCCGGCAAGCCGATAGCGTCGAAGAGAGAGTTTCGCTCGACTGCACTCCTGGCGAAATCACCCACGACCGCCGCGCAGAGCAATCGAAGTAGAAAGCAATTCCGCGCTGAGACTGCAGCGGCGAAGATGCGAAGCAACAAGTTTCTCTGTCTTTATCCGGGATGAACGCGGATCGAGAAAAACAATAACCGAGGGGCCGGCTCCGCTGAGCACCACACCCAGAATACGCTCCGTGCCCGACAATTCCTCCAGACACGGAAGCAAGGGGCAAAGGCGCGTCCGATACGGCTGATGAATGTGGTCTTGCAGCGCGGCGGAGAGCAAATCATGCCGTCCTTGCGTGAATGCCCCAAGCAGAAGCATCGAATTCTGAATGTTGGCCACCGTATCCGCGCGCGAATACTGTGCCGGAAGCACCCCCCTCGCTTCTTCGGTCGATAGCGCCTCATCGGGAACGGCCAGAATCATGGGCCACCTGCCTCTTGGCACGATACGCACCACTTGTGTGTCGTCGTGGCCGCGCATCCGCGCAACCGTCAATCCCCCCATCCAGCACGCGGAAGCGTTGTCGGGATGGTGTTCGTGGCGCGAGGCTTCGGCGATGATTTGCGCATCACTCCAATGCAAACGTCCGAAATGATTGGCCAGCGCAATGCCCGCCAGTCGCGCCGCGGCAGAAGAACCGCAGCCCTTGCCGATGGGTATCTGGTTCCTGATGCGAAGAGCGAGCGGGATTACAGGAATACGCTGAGATTCGAGAACTGCCCCGTAAGTGCTGAGAATGAGATGCTGCTCGCTCACTTCGCCGCAGATTTCTTTGTCCCGGCCAGTCGCGCGAATACGGAAAGAATCAGCAGGTTGGGCATCGAGTGTGATGTACAAATTCAGCGCCAGCGCAGCCGCGTCAAACGCCGGTCCCAGATTCGCCGACGTCGCGGGCAGAGCAATGCGAAATGGCGCCGGGCGGGGGCTGCTCTTTCTCGTCTTAAGCATTCGATTGTGTGGATTTCTCGGCTTGTTCTAACGCGCGCATCACTGCCTCCAGGTTCGCATCCAGGATAACCGGCGGATGCCGGAGTGAATTCAGTTCCCTGTGCTGCGGCTGTTTCGCCTCGCTGAGCAATTCGCCGCGATGGAACTCCATGGTGAAGTCCGGATCTTTCAGCAGATTTCCGGTCAGAATGAGAACGACCGTTTCTTCCCTCTTCACAAAGCCCTGCTGCAGCAACTTCTTCAAACCTGCGAGCGTGACGGCAGAAGCCGGCTCGCAGCCAACTCCCTCGGCGCCAATTTCAGCTTTCGCCTGGGCGATCTCAATTTCGCTTACATCTTCGCAAGCTCCGGCGGTGGCCTGAAGCACCTTGACCGCCTTTTGCCACGATGCGGGGCTGCCGATTCGGATTGCCGTAGCTCGCGTTTCCGCCTGCACGCTGATCAAGCTTTTGCCGGCGGTCTCATGCACGGTTCGAATCAGAGCGTTGGCCCCCTCGGCCTGGATGATCGATAACTTGGGCAGCCGCGCCACAAGCCCAAGGTCACGCATCTCCAACAGCGCCTTGCCAATGGCCGAGCTGTTTCCCAAATTCCCCCCGGGGACGATGATGTGATCCGGCGCCAGCCAATCAAGCTGTTCCAGCAATTCGAATGCAACAGTTTTCTGCCCTTCAATACGAAAGGGATTGATTGAATTCAGTTGATAGACGGGTGCATGACGCACCAGTTCTTGCAGCAGTCGAAGGCAACCATCGAAATCGGTCCGCAGCTGGCAGGTGAATGCACCGTAGTCGAGCGCCTGCGACAGTTTGCTCCAGGAAATTCTTCCTTCCGGCACCAGAACCAGGCTGCGCATGCCGGCGCGCGCAGCGTAGGCGGCCATCGACGCCGAGGTGTTTCCGGTCGACGCGCACGCTACCCAGCGACATCCAGCCTGCCGCGCAAATGTGGCCGCCACCGTCATGCCCGTATCCTTGAACGAGCCGGTTGGATTCAGGCCCTGATGTTTGGCGTAAAGCTGTGCCACTCCGGTTGCGCGGGACGATCGTGGCATTGCGTAGATCGGCGTGTTCCCTTCCTGCAAAGTAACAACCTGCTCACCGGACGCCGGCGCCGGCAGAAGTTCACGGAATCGCCACACGCCGCTGCGGTCGAGCAAAGCGTTTGAGGATCTCCTTCCATGCCAGATCGACTTTAGCACGCCAACCCGAGAACGATCGAACCTCTCAGACTTCCAGGATGGGTAGGTGATCTGCAACAGGCCTGCACACATGGAACACCGAAAATCGTTGCGCGGGCGCTGCACGACGGAGCTGCAACCGATGCACACAAAGCGATAGTCGCCTGGGCGGACACCCGGCGGAGAATCCTGTTCAGGAGTGGTGGAAGAGGACATGCATTAAAGACTACTTCTGGCTCCGCAAATATTGGTCGTTTCGGCCGATCCAGTCCGCCCGCGGAGGGCAAAAGACATCAAGGTCAACCGTGTCTTCCATCGCTTCGGCTTTGTGCGGCATATTCGCCGGAATGCAAAGAACTTCGCCGGAGTGCACGACAATTTCCTTGTCCTCGACCCAGAATTTCAGGGCGCCATCGAGAATGTAAGTGAGCTGTTCGTTGCGATGGCGGTGCTGGGGAACGATACAGCCTTTCTTCAGCAGCACCCGCGCCAGCATGATTTTCTGGCCGACAACGAATTGGCGCTGCAGCAGCGGATTCAGGTCTTCGAGCGGAATCGAATGCCAGGGAACATACTGCAGTTCCACTTTTCCCGCCGAGGGCTTGGTTGGAGCGCGTCGAGTGCGTGCGTGAAGCCTGGCTCCCGTTGCTTGTTTGGGGGCGGAATGCTTGCTGTTGGACCTCTTCGTTCCAGCCATTTTGATTTCGTTCCCTTCGAGCTGCATCTGCTGGTTTGGCAAAAAGCTTGCCACAAAAGCCCGGCCGATCAGTGCACTCTGCCCTGGTAAAGTCCTACCGCCGTGTCGTGCAAGTAGGCGTGGGCCAGTTGCAAAGCCCGCACCTCGGTGATTTCATTTTCCGCAATCATCTCCGCTAACGCCGCGGCCAACGCCGTGCGCGAGGTCTGCGCGCCCAGCCAGTAGCTTTCCTCCGCGCCCAGAACGTCATTGTACGGGAAACAATCGGTTCCGAAGGTGATCTTGTCGGGAAAAGTTTCCAGCCACATTTTCAGCGTGTCTTTGAAAGCCGCCGGATACTGACTGAGTTCGCCGAAGGAAGAATCGAGGTACACATTTTTCATCGCCGCCAGCCAAATGGCTTCGCGCTCCAGCGGATACCCGCCGTGAATCATCACAAAAATCACGTTGTGATATCTCGGATCGCGCAGCACGCTTTCCAAATTCATGATGTTGCTTTGCGATAAATCGAAGTAATCGCCGATGCCAACCGCGGTGTGAATGTGTACCGGCAAACTCAGTTTTCCGCCCTCGGTTATGAGAAAACGGAAAATATAGTCCTGAAACATGCGGTACTCTTGCTCGGTGGGAATTCCGCCGGAAACATAGCGTTCGTATAGGTCCTCCGCCTGGTCTTTCCTGGGATCGGAGAAGGTAGTCGGCCGGAAATACGCCACTTCAAACTTCATGGCGATTCCGCCGTTGCTCTTGTTGTCCTGCAGAACTCGATCGATAAAGCTGAGATAGTCGTCGAACTTGGCCGGCAACTTAGTTAGATTTTCCTGCTGCATCCAGCGATGTAGCATCTTTTCCTGCAGCGGAATATAAACTCCTTCGTCGGGATTGCGCCCCATTTCGTGCGTGTCGTCGAACGGCCACATAAAAGAGTCGGCGAAAAATACCCAGGGAAAACGCTTGGCATCGAGATAGTCGGCCATCATCGCTCTATTCGCGACTGAACTTTCGGTATTGATTTTGTCGAGAATCATGTCGAAGTATGCCGTGCCCGGATATTGTTTTTTCAGTTCCGCCTTTTTCGCCACCAGCCACTTTGCATGCTGGGGTGAAAGATCGTGGTAAGGATATGCAAACAAAGCTCGGGCCGCGGCAATCAGCTCGGGGTTGTCGGCACGCGTCCGCACCGGCTCGCTGGCGTCGGGGGGCGCGGCCATGGCGTCGATATCGGGATCTTCGGCGAAGCCGGGATGCGCGTGATGATCGAAAGCGGGGATCTTCTCGATCTCCGGCAGCAGCCGTTGATAGATTTGTTGAACATCGGGACTGGGAAGCGGCTGTGCTTGGCCGGCTGCATTCGATGCCAGACAGATAACAGCGCATAACGGCAGAGAAATGTTTTTCATGCTCGCGCTTCCTGAATCGCAATTTCAGCTTATTTAGCCGCCGAGGTTCCTTGCCACGCCGCCGAAGCCTTGGCGATGCGCTCGGCGGCTTCCCGCAGGTTTGCCAGCGACGAAGCAAAAGAAAAACGCACAAAATCCTTGCCGGACGGGCCGAACGCCGCTCCGGGAATGGCCGCCAGGCCGGCGTCTTCCAGCAGGATCCGGCAAACTTCTTCGGCCGTCATGCCCGTCTTGCGAATATCGACCCAGGCATAAAACGCTCCCTCCGGCGCCTGCGAGCGGAACCCGGAGATCGTGTTCAGATCGTGTACGAACTGTTCCCGCCGCCGCGCGAATTCCGCGACCATGCGCGCCGTGTTGCCTTCGCGATCGCGCAAGGCGTCGATCGCCGCGTATTGCGCAAATTCGGCGACACAGGTATAGCTGTTGATCGCCATCATCGCCAGAGCCCCCATCACCTCGGGCGGCGCGACCGCGTAGCCAAGCCGCCATCCGGTCATGGCAAAACTCTTGGAAAACCCGTCAATGATGAGCGTTCGTTCCGCCATCCCCGGATACCGCAACATTGAAAGATATTCGCGCCCATAAATAATGCGCGCGTAAATCTCGTCGCTGAGGACCCACAGATCGTGCTTCACGGCAAGTTCTGCCAATCCCCGCTGCACTCCGTCGGTGTACACGGTTCCGGTGGGGATTGCCCGGACTGTTGAGAATGATCATGCGGGTACGCCGCGTAATCTTGGCGGCAACTTCCGACAGGTCCGGCTGAAAACACTTCTGCGGTGACAATTCAAACGGCACGGGAACGCCGGCAAACCCAAGGGTGATCGAAGGATAGCCGGGAAACCCGGGATCGGGATAGAGAACTTCATCGCCCGGTTCGAGCAGCGCCATCATGGCAAAAAACACCATGGCTTTGCAGCCGGGTGCAAGCACAACATTCGCGGCAGAAACTTCGATGCCGCGGGTGCTATGCAAATAGGCCGCAATCTCCTCGCGCAGCTCCGGAACTCCGATGACGGCGCAATAACGGTCTTTGCCTTCGGCCAGCGCCTTGGCTGCAGACTGGATCACGGAAGCTCCGGGATGAAAGTCCGGCTCACCCAGTTCCAAATGAATAATCGACCGTCCTTGAGCTTCCAATTCCTTGGCGCGAGCGAAAATCGACAGCGCGCCTTCCCCGCTCATCACCGACATGCGGGATGCTATCGATCTCATGAATCCATCTCCCTACTTGAAAAACCTATAAACCTTTGTACATGCCGCCATCAACCAGCAAAGTTTGGCCGGTAATATAAGAAGCACGCTCGGAAGCAAGCCACACAATCGTCTCGGCAATTTCGCGAGGCTCGCCCAGCCGCCTCAGCGGCGCATCGGCGGCCCAGCGGTCTAGAATCTCGCTCTCATTCTTCCGCAAACTCGAAGCCTGTGCGGCGGCCAGTTCCCGCAAACGATCCGTCGCCGTAAATCCGGGGCCGACGTTGTTCACCAGAATTCCATCTTTGCCGAACTCGTTCGCAAGACTCTTGACCAGACCAACCACCGCGGCCCGTACCGCATTCGAGAGCACCAGATCCGCAAGCGGCTGCTTTGTAGTGAGGGAAGTGACGGTGATGATTCGCCCCCAGCGCTGGCGCTGCATGTGCGGAATCACTTCGCGCGCGAAATAGACTGTGCTGAGGAAATTGGCCGCGACGGCGGAGTTCCAATCGTCGAGAGAGGTTGAAAGAAATCCCTTGGCGGGAGGGCCTCCGGCGTTGGTGACGCAGATATCGACGGCGCCAAACTTGTCGACCACTTCAGACACGAACCGGCTGACGGCCGACGCATCAGATACGTCGCAAGCCTCGGCGAGAACTTCGACTTTGTGCTGGCTGCGGATTTTTTCCGCAGCCGATTGCAGCGCTTGAGCGTTGCGTGCGCACATGGCAACCCGGCAGCCCTCAGCGGCAAAGGTCTCTGCCGTAGCCAGGCCGATGCCCTGGCTGGAAGCGGCAACAAGTGCAACACGATTCTTGAGTCCTAAATCCATGGCTGGCGGGAAGCATTATAAATGCATATGTGCGGCGTTTCCCTTGCTCCATAGCGATACGACAATTACTCTGAAGCGAACGAGGCTACTATGAAACCTGGAACTCGCCGTCGTGAAACGTCCGCCGTGCATGGCGCAGCGAAACTCGACAAGAAGGACGGTCCCGTCTCGACGCCGATTTATCAGACGTCAACGTTCGAGGTTGCCGACAACGAAGAGCAACAACGCGTGACCGCAACCGATCGTTACTACACGCGCTGGGGAAATCCGACCAATACGGTGGCCGAGCAGACACTGGCGGAGCTTGAGGGAACGGATGCGGCGAGAACCTTTGCCTCCGGAATGGGAGCGATCACGAGCACAATCATGGCGCTGCTGAAGGCCGGCGATCACATCGTCGCGCAGCGCGATGTCTACGGTGGAGTGGCGAAGTTTCTGGCGGATTGGCTGCCGAAGTTGGGTATTGAGACCACTTTCGTTGACACCACCGATTACGAGCAATATGAGCAGGCAATTCGTCCGAACACGAGGCTGCTCTATCTGGAGTCGCCGACGAATCCGTCGCTGGGTGTGGTTGACTTCCGCAGGACTTCGGCTCTTGCGAAGAAACACGGGCTGATCAGTATGATCGACAGCACGCTTGGAACTCCGATCAACCAGCGGCCGGCAGAGTATGGGATCGATATCGTGATGCATTCCGGCACGAAATATCTGAGCGGGCACGCAGATCTGACTTGCGGAGTCGTGTGCACGCGACAGGAACTGATCGAGAAGATCAACGACACGCGAACGACTCTGGGCAATTGCATGGATCCGCATGCAGCGTGGATGCTGATTCGCGGGTTGAAGACCCTGGCCGTACGCGTGGCGCGGCAAAATGAAAATGCGCTACGCGTCGCGCAGTTTCTGAGCGACCACAAGAAAATCCGACGGGTGCGTTATCCGTTTCTGAATCGCCATCCGCAGTATGAGATTGCACGCCTCCAAATGAGCGGCGGAAGCGGCATGGTGACGTTTGAAGTCGAGGGTACCGGCGAGGACGCTTGCCGGGTAAGCGAAGCCATGCGCTTGTTTACGCTGGCAACGAGCCTGGGTGGCGTCGAGTCGTTGGTATCGATTCCGGTCCTGACGTCGCACGCAATGATCTCGGAAGAGATGCGGGAAAAGATGGGCGTGAATGAGCAAATGGTGCGGCTTTCGGTGGGAATCGAGAATGCGGACGATCTGATTGCCGATCTCGAATGGGCATTGCAGGCAGTCGGAGCGAAGCAGACCATACCGGTGGGATGAGGCAGCGGTCAGTGGCTAGGCTGGCTAGTGTTGCGTAATATAAATATGTTGACTTAATGGAAACGCTGACCTATCCTGCCCAGGTATGGCACGCCGGGCACCCCGCATCGAACTCAGCGCCGAGGAGCGCACGACATTGCAATCGATTGTACGCTCCCCCAGTTCGCCCCAGCGCGATGTTTTGCGCGCCCGGATCGTGCTGCTGGCGGCCGCCGAGGAGCGGAACGAACAAATCCAAGCCATCCTGAAGGTATCCAAGCCGGTGGTGATCAAGTGGCGCCGACGTTTCGCCGCGCAGCGTCTGGAAGGCTTGCGGGACGAGGCGGGACGAGGGCGCAAACGAAAATACAATGCTGACATTCGCCATCGCATTGCCGCCACCGCCTGCCGCACGCCGCCAGCCTCAGTGGGCACCCATTGGAGCGTTCGCACGCTGGCTAAACATCTGGGGGTGGGCACCATGGTGGTGCAGTCCGTGTTGGCGGCCGAGACGATTCAGCCCCATCGCTTCCGCTATGGGAAACACTCGAACGATCCGGAATTCGAACCCAAGATGTTGACGGTGGTCGGTCTGTACCTCGCACCGCCCCACAATGCCGTGGTGCTTTCGGTGGACGAGAAGACCTCGATTCAGGCGCCCGATCGGACCCAACCCCGGCTGCCCATGAAGCCTCATCAAATCGAACGGCTCAGTCACGAATATAAGCGCAACGGAACCGCCTCGTTGTTGGCCGCCTTGGGGGTGCACAGCGGGCAGATTCGTGCGCAGACCATTGGGCGCAACGACAGTGACACCTTCATCCGCTTCTTGCGTCGCTTGCTGCAGGCCTATCCCGATGTGGAACTTTACGTCATTGTGGACAACCGCTCCTCGCCTACCAGCAAGAAAACGCGCGCCTGGGTGGCTCGCCAGAAACGATTGCACCTGGCCTTTACACCTACGCATGCCAGTTGGCTCAATCAAATCGAAATCTGGTTCGGCATTCTGACGCGCAAGGTGGTGCGCCGCGGCCTGTTCGCTTCCCGCCAGGAACTGGTGACGAAGATTATGAGTTTCATCGCATCCTACAACCAAGCGGCGCGGCCGTTCGCCTGGACCTACACGGGCAGCCCATTGGCGGCCTAATAAGTCAACTTATTTATGTAACGCAACACTAGATTCTTGAACCTCAGGTCTGAGAATTTATCTCTCAGAATCAAGCGGCAAGTAGATCTATGACCTGTTGAATGGAGGCGTCGGCTTTTTCATAGCCGGCTTGTAGTTTGCTGGTGGGTGTATGGATTTGGGTGGGTTGGCGGTGGAAAAGGCTGTTGGCTAACCTAAGTTCGTCACCAGCCCTGGTGTTCATAAGAGTTTTTGACTGTCTGGTCGGATAAGTGTGTTTGTTTGCCAATCGCGGATTCTTAAAAGTCAATGTAGTGTAGACCAACTCTCTTGAAGCTATGGCATTCGCATGACAAGATCCGGCCAGAATGTTTCTGCGGCCGAACCGGCGGAGATGTCGCGGAAAAAGTGGACGATGTTCTCCGGGCGGGTGAGCAAGGGCAGATGGCCGAGAATGACGATACGGTCAAAGCAGTGATATACCAAACTCAGCAGGCTGCGAACCAGCTTTGCAAAGGTCTCCGTCGGTCTCTCCCTTTGACTTTGCGTCGACAACAAAATCATCGGACAAAGACCGATGGAGATCAAAATTTCAAATACATTTGGGTAGGCCTAGGAGTCTGTCGGGAATACGTGAGCACAAACTTGACCTTGTGGTGGAGGTACATTGAGCAGCACCGAAATCAGAAGCGGGAAACCGGGCGTTACCTCATTTGTTGCTTCCCTACGCCCGCAAGGCCCGTTTTCGCGGCCCAGGCATGGCTTTTCCCTCTTGATTCCTTTAGCACATTTGCAAGGCTCTCCCGGAGCGGAACAGCTTGAGCAGATTGTGGGTGAGACAGATCAGTTTCCATTCCGCCCGCGCCTTCTGCAACCCGCGCAGCAGGAACCGTCGGAACCCACGCCACTCTTTGGTCTGCCCGAACACCGGTTCCACGATCGCCTTGCCCATGACCGCATCTTAAGCGCAAACACCCTCTGGAAAAGCTGTTATGTTTGATACTTTGGCAGAATCTATTCCCGACAGACTCCTAGACCGCCTAGGCAGAGTTAACTATTTGTCCGCGTGGTGCCCCTTCTGGCGTAGGAAAAAACTCCGGCCTCCTTAGAAGCCGGAGTTTCCTATCAAGCTCAGAAGGTAAACCGTGCGCCGAACTGGAACTGGCGCGGCGTGTTGACGTTGCCCGTGATCAACCCAAACTGCTGGCCTGGCTGCTGTGCGGTGACAACGCTGAGCACGTTTGGGTATCCGTATTGCGCATAGTTCGTCATGTTATAGCCAGAGATATCGAAGCGCAGGGCTTTCGTCTCTCCGAACTGAAATGTTTTGTAAACCGAGAGGTCGAGATTGCGCGCACCTCGCGTGCGAACGTTGCCAAGGTAATCCGGCGCATTTCCCGGAATGAATGGGTTTGCTGTACCCCCGTTTTCCGTTCCCGGCTGAACGAAACAACTGTCGTTAAACCATACGGTAGGCGTATGCGGAGCACCTTTCGAAGGGTCGCAGACCATATCCGCTCGCTGGTTGAAGAACGACGCTGGCGTAGCAGTTCCCGAGGACGGCGCGTTGATCGGAACGCCAGTGCTGAGATAGAGGATGCCATTGGTCGTCCAGCCTCCCAAAATGGCGTCTGCCACGCCGTGCAGGTTCACGCCCCGGCCCTTGCCTACCGGCAAGTCGTAAGAAACCTCTCCGGTGAAAACGTACTTCACATCCTGCGGGCTGATGGAGTGCTCATACTGCAGATCTCTCCAATCCTGCACGCTGCCGTTGTGAGCACCTACGAAGCCCAGGGGAGGATTGCCGTCATCGGTAATGATCTTTCCCCATGTAAAAGTAGTCAGCGTTGTGAAGTGATTGGTCAGCCGCTTTTGCACCTTGGCCTGCAGCGAGTTGTACTCGGAGTCCCCCGCAGGATTACCGTGCACGTTTACTCCGTTCCCGGCCCCATAAGCGCCATCCCCAAATTGCGGGTACTGCTGAAGCGTGAACCACCGCGGCACGGTCGCCTGGCCGTTGTACGCGCCCGGGAGATTAGGGATGGGATTGTTGACCATGCAATTCGGGGCGACCACAACGCAGAGAGAATTCCCGTATTTCTCGATCGTTTCAATGCTGAGCTGGTTTAGATCTACGCCACCGAAGGGCAAGAAAAGGCCTCTGCTGCCAACATAGCCGGCCGTCACCACTACTTGATGCGGCAACTCGTACTCCAGGGCGAAGTTGTAATTGTAGACCCTGGGTGTCGGCTGGGAGTGGAGCACTGTGCTCAACGTGATTCCCAAGTTGTTGGCCAACCCGGTGGGAGAGGTGGTGAAGACTGGCACGATTCCTCCCGGCGTGCCGGGTGCCGTCGGAAAGGGATTGCTCAAAGAATACGCAGGGGTATAGTCGCCGGGCGTAGGCGTCGGACATGATCCGGACAGCAGTCCGTAAACCGTATTGCCGTCAGCGTTATAGCAAACACCGTTCCAAGTGGTGCTCGATGAAAAACCATCCGTGTTGTTAAGCGCGCTTTCCACGTTGTGCGTGCTAGGACCGTAGTAGAAGCCACCGCCGGCGCGAACGACAAAGTGGTGGATGGGCTGCCAGGCAAAGGCCAGGCGTGGGCCAAAGTCGTGCAGGTTGGTTTTGAATGGCGAGCGATTGCCGCTGTTGTTGAAGATTTCGGCGCCGGTATAGGAGTTCCCGTCCACGGTGTTGCTTACAGTGGGGTCAAAGTATTCCTGGCGGTTGTAGCGCTCGTTGCGTCCGGCAAAGATGTCCCAGCGCAGGCCGGCGGTGATGGTCAGCGCCTTGGAAGCGTGATAGGTATCTTCGAAAAAGGCCGCATAGTACGGGTTAGATTCGGCCGCGAAGACGTCCTTGGTGAAATTAGGATAGTAGCTGTCTTCCGGGTTTGCGCCGTTCGGGTCGGCTGCCATGCCAATCAGAAGAGAGGCAAAGTCGCTGCCTCCTGAAGCACAGGCATTGCACTGCTCGGTGGCAGTAACATCAAACTCATATGCGCCTGCTGGCGCCGGCGGCTGGCCCACGTTCAGGAAGCGCTTCATCCACTCAAAGCCAGTTGAAAATTCGTGTTTGCCCCAAATCTTGGTGATGGTGGCATTGGCATCGCTGTTCTCGCTTGCATAGGCGAAGTTGTTGTAATCGGCAGTGCCGCCCACCCCCCCGCCAACGTCGCCAAAAACAATGAAGGGGAGCTGGGGATAGACCACCTGAGCTGCCAGCGCAGCCGGAAAGCCGACCGTCTTGCCATTCACCATGCCCAGATCGGAGATGTTGATCCTCGAGTACGATGGCGGCCCTCCCTGCGCCTCGTGATGGCGGGTAAAGGAGTAGCGCAAATTCAGCACGGTCGAGGAGTTCAGCGTCAAGTCGTCAGCGATCAAGATGTTCCGGCCGTTCGTGGTGTTCAGGGCATAGTCGGGGTCCCATCCCGGCGCAGGAAAGACATTGGCGGTGGAGAAGATTAATTTGTCATAGGAAAAGCGGGTGAAGATGCGCTGCTTGTCACTCTTGGCCCAATCTACGCGGACATCGAACCTGTGCGCATTGTAAGGATCCAGGCCTGGCAGAGCGAAATTTGGGCTGACGTCCGATGTCGCCTGATCGCATGTGGAGGGGTTCGGGAAGTTACACTTCGGCATGTTCGACAGATAGAGCAAGCCGATGGGATTGGGGTTGGTAATCGTGTTGTTGGGAAATGGGGTTCGTGTGCCGTTCGGTTGGTCGGGCTGGGTCGGATCGTAAATCGTAAAGCTCATCGCCGAAAAGTCACCCGTTCTCTCTGCGCTGGTAGGAACCGTATACGTCTTCAGGCCTTCGAACTGCTGTTGCTGCGTGTCCTCGTAATCGGCAAAGAAAAAGATCTTGTCTTTTTTGATCGGCCCGCCGATAGCGGCGCCTTCCTGATAGCGGTAGAAGGAAGGAGGCGTGTTGGATTCTCCCTCGTCCAGTTCCGATTCCTTGTTGAAGTAGTCGTTGGCCGCCAGGACATTTGGCCGGAATACGCCGAAAACGTCGCCATGAAATTTGTTGGTGCCCGACTTGCTCACCAGGCTAATCACACCAGCCGCACCGCTTTGGTAGGAAGCCGGCGTATTCTGCGTTTCCACGCGAACCTCGTCGACACCATCCTCCGGGATATTCATTGCGGGAATGATCGCGGCGGAATTATTCTCCGCAATCCCGATCGGGCTGCCATCGAGCATGTAGTAAACCGATCCTACGATGGCGCCGTTGATCGTGTCAGCAGAAACGTCAACTCCCGGCCGCCCGATCGAAATGTTCTGAATCGATTGCATCGAATCGCTCGAGTTGGGCGAACCGTCGACCGGAATCACGCCAGCGCTCAATTGCACCAGATCGAAGACGTTGCGGTAGAGCAACGGGACGCGATCGATGGTGGGCGCATCAATTAACTGGCCGACGGTAGAGTTGCTGGGCTCGACCAGAGTGGTCCCTCCCGTCACGGTGATCGTCTCCGTTATAGCGCCAACCTCCAGGGTTAGGTTGACGCCGGTGACCTGATCGACGGTGACCGCGACGTTGTCGCGGGCCACGCTTTTAAAGCCCTCGTGGCTGGCGTTAACCTGATAGATGCCGGGGTTGAGGGAGATGAAGGTGTAAAGTCCCGCGCCGGTAGTGACGGTGTGCTGCGTCACTCCGGTTGCGTGGTTTAGTAGGACCACCTGGGCTCCTGGAACGAGAGCTCCGGCTGGATCGGTGACCAGGCCGCTGATGCTGCCTCTGCCAGCCTGGGCAAGCGCTATGGAGCCGGCACAGAGGAGAAGAATACAAACAGAAAGAAAATTTCGCACGGTCTTGACGAATGCATCTCTGCTATTCATGAACAGCCTCCCAACCGGGGTCACAACGATATTCAATGGCTCCCGTGTGGCGATGCACCGCCCCAGTGATCCTGCCGACATACCTGGGGACAGCCGATGGCCGCCGAAAGCATCGCCTGTAAGTAGCTATTAAATCGTATGAATAGTGCTTTTTTTGGGCATGTCATGTCAAGAGCAAAACACGGGCGAACAGAGCTGTGGGCCTGGGCAGGCTTGTGTCAAGAAGAAGGTGCAGGGTACTGTGGGGCGAACGATTTGTTGTGCAAAGAGCCCGCCTGCTGTGTTTTCCCACGGCCTACAGCAGGCTGCGCGTCGACTCCCGCACCACCAATTCCGGCGCCACCCTGCCATGCTGAGCGGTGAGCTCGCGCTTCTCCAACACGCATTTAATCCCTTCGAGAACGATCTTCACGGCTCTCATCCCCATGGTTTGCATCGGTTGGCGGATGGTCGTTAGTGGAGGTGTGCACAACGATGAAGGCGCTACGTCGTCAAATCCAATCACCGAACACTGCTCCGGAACACAGTAGCCCGCCTTCGATAGAGCGCGAATCGCCCCAAAGGCGGTCATATCATCAAAGGCGAGCAAGGCGGTGAACCAGCGTTTGTGCCTGATCAGTTCGTCGGTGAGCTTTTGTCCCGCCTGAAAACTGGAAAGCGGATCGCGCGATTCCGGGAGGTCAGCCACCAGGCGGGAATCGATTTCCAGCTCATATTTTTTTGCGCAGTTGCGGATACCCCGCCAGCGGGGAGAACTGTCCGCCAACGTCTTGGGACCACGGATAAACGCGATCTTCCTGTGCCCCAGAGAATGCAGATGCTCGAGCGCGAGATAGCCTCCGATTTCGTTATCCACGATCACGGAACTCACCGCATCGCCCTTCAGCTCGCACCCAATCAGCGCCGTTGGAATGCTGCTTTTTTCCAGGTCGCCGAGCAAGTTGATATCGAGAAATAGCCAGTTCGCAAGAACGACCAAGCCCTCGATGCGGCGGTCAAGCAGCATCTCCAGATAACGCTCGAAGCGGCTGCGCTCATTGTGCACATCTGTTAGAATCGGCAAATACGAAGCTTGGTAGAGCGAGTTTTCGATTCCGCGCAGCACCAGCGTGCAGTACGGGTCGGTCATATCGAAAACCATGACGCCCACGGTGTGGCTGCGCTTGCTTCGCAGCGAGCGGGCAAATTGGTTCGGACGGTATCCCAGCCTTTCCGCCGCACGCTCGATTTTTTTCTTGGTCACCGCGGGAATGTAACGCGCCAGGGGGGCGTCGTTCAGCACGATCGAAACGGTCGTGGAAGAGAATCCACTGGCCTTGGCTACGTCGCGAATGGTCACCATAGTGCCGTTGCCCTTAGCGTTCTGCACACAATCCCCAGTCCCGCACCATGCACTTGAACCCAACGCACAGGTTGGCGGACACTACAGCAGAGAGTAACGCGAGTGTCAAGCAAGCACATTGAGGTTGCGATTCTTTTCTCGCTTCTGTGCGGGGGATCGGCTGCGGGACTTCCGGCGCGCGGTTTTTTGATTCAGGATGCGCCGAACCTTTCAAATCGCGCGCCCGCAACCCCCTCTCAGCCGGCCGCCAATCCGGCTAGCATTTTTCAGGCTGGGCAGGAGGCTCTGCAGCAGGGCCATTTGGACGAAGCGGAACGCGACTTCCAGAAAGTTCTAGAGCTGAACCCTGCCGTCGGAGGAGCGTACACGAATCTGGGCGTGGTTTACATGCACCGCAAGCAGTGGACGCGAGCCCTCGAAGAACTGCAAAGGGCTGAACAGCTGATGCCCGATGTGGCGGGGGTCAGGCTGGATATCGGACTCGCCTATTACCGCCAAAACGACTTTCTAAAAGCCATTCCTGCCTTCGAGTCAGTCGTTCGCGACCAGCCTGAGGCTCTGCAGCCCAGATACCTGCTCGGCCTCTGCTATTTTTTCACCAACCGTTGGGCAGACTCAGCCGCAACGCTTGAGCCGCTCTGGCCGCAGGAATCGGCGCAGTTGAGCTACTTATACGTGCTCTCAATTTCGGCACACCGCGCCGGTCAAAAAGAGCTCGACCAGAAAGCCACCGCGCAGCTC
>JASHRB010000178.1 GCA_030037575.1 Candidatus Sulfotelmatobacter sp.
CCTTAGCGGGTACGCATCGAAGACTTAAGGTCAAGATGGGGTGACCAAGGAAGATCAAAGCCCAGGGAGGGAACCATGGACAAAGATCGAGTGGAAGGCAAACGGAAGGATGTAGGCGGCCGGATCGAGCGCCAAGTCGGCGAGTGGACGGGAGATACCGATAAGCAGGTTCGCGGTGCGATGACACAAGCCGAAGGCAAAGTCCAGAACGCCTGGGGCAACCTGAAGGACGCCGGCAAAAGAGCGGCGGAGAATCTCCCGGACGCACACGAAAAAGACGCGCGCAAACATGATCAGCCTGTGACGACGGATGAGACCGAACAACGCAAGAAAGTTCGTAGTACGCGCCGCAGAGCAAGCTGAAGCGGGAAGCGCGATGGGCGTTTCCCTGGCCGAGGGCGCCGATGCGCGAACTCATCTGAGAATGCTTGCGCCAGAAATCCCCCATGGTGAAAGCACGAGATCTAACCCAAATCCACAGCAGAACAGAGTCTCTTAATCTCTTTTCTCCATTCCGCATCGCCGAAAATTACAGCCCAATGTTTTTGCTCAGTAGGGAAACGAATACCTTCCCCCCCGTGCCCGACAGTATTGTTCGCAAGTTCCATCCGCATTAATTTTGCCCAAGTAAGAAAATGCAAGCCCTCAAGCCGGAGACTCTCCAAAATGGCAAACCGGATTGCAGCACCGACTCTCGCCGGCCAGCGGACACCCTCGCTGGACGATTTGCGAAATGTATTCGAGAAAGCTGTAGGCGAAATTCACCAGGCGGAGTTAACCCCGAACCGCCAGCGGCAAGCTCCCATCGTTTCTCGCGCAACAGTCCTTGGTATCTCTTCCGCGAGCGCAGAAAAGCGTGCCCTATCCGATGCGGCTCGTGCTCTGGCTCGATTATGGAAGGTGTGAACCGGTCAAATCTACGCAGCCAGAGTGTTTACTTCCAGGCAACTCTGCAGCGCCCGCAAACCATAAAGCGCGTCGTCCAGTGCCTGATCTTCCTCGATTGTGTCCGAGCCAGCGGAGAACAACTCCCGGGCGCGGGCAACAATGGCTTTTTCGGCTTCAGCGATACGCGCGGGAACTCTGTTTTTGTCCGTCTCAAATAAAGCGGCGGCATAGAGTTCGCGCCAAGGGGAGAAATTCTTAGCGGGGACGACTGCGGGGAGGGAAATTGCGCTTGACATACTGACCTCGGTGGCGGGCGAGTTCTAACGTCTCTACCGGAAAAACTATTCTAAGTCGCCTTAAGAGGAAATGCTATCGGGTGAACACCTTACGGATTGGAGCTCGGAAGGCTTAATTAAGGCTCTGGGACAATCGCCAAAAGAACAATTAAAGAGGGCCACCTCTGGCCCCCTCTGTAGATTCCGCTCGATCCGGTGGAGTTGCTAGGCGACCCGCCTGGATTTTGATCCGTTGGCCTGGCGCTCGCGAGTCCCTGCAGTTTTCCCTCGTTCGATTTCCTGTTGCCCTTCGGTCGCGGCGGCCAAAGGATTCATCTCAAGCGCAAGCTCGGTCAATCTCTTGTCAGCCTGTTTTTCCTCAGCCAAGGTCCGTTCCAATAGCGAGACATGTTCGCTCTCGCCTAGGATTCTGGCGAAGTCGCGCGCCGTGCCGTAAACGGCCATCTCGTAATGCTCCACTCTCTGAGCCGCGGCGATGAGTGCGGCATCCATTACCTCATCGGCATAGTCTTCTTTCATGGTTTCGGAGCCCTCTTTCACCAAGCCCTCCATCCCAAGGCACTTCTTGCCGGTCGGCTTCTCTTCCAACCGCTCGAAGATTTCTTCCAACCGAGACACGTGTTCTGAGGTCTGACGCAGATGTTCCTCGCAGGCTTCGCGCAGCCGGTCGCTCGAAGACGCCTTGGCCATCTTAGGCAGGGCCTTCACCAGTTGCGTTTCCGCGTTATAAAGATCTCGGAGTTCGTCGACGTAAAGTTCGCGCAATGAGTTCTTTGGCATTTCTCTCCTCCTGAAGTTTTTACCCTCGGTTACCTCGATCGATCTTGGTTCCACCCCAGTGCGCGAAACAATACCCCGAATTCCGTAAACTCAGGGTCAAAAGCGAAGTCCCGGTCCGGCCGGACCGGGACTTCCGCTTTCTAAACCTGACGAACGGAACTCAGCTAGGCCGAGTGGCGTTGGCGATTCCGATCGTCCTGCTCTTCTTCGTTTTGACCTTGGTTGCCTTTCCTGGGCTGGTTCTGACCGGAGGACGGCCCGCTTGGTCCGGGATGCTGCCCCGTTTGCCCGCTGTGTTGTTCGGATTGTCCTTGACCACGCTGTCCGGATTGACCGCTTTGCTGGCTTCGCTTTTCCATATCTTCCATAAGGGAGTTATGCTCCTAAGAAAGCACGTTCTTACTGCGCCTTCCAGATTTAATTGCCGTCTACAGAGTTGGTTGCGGCGCCCGAGCGCGGGGTTGGGAGGCTCGATTTTGCTTGCCCCTGCGCCTGTCGGAAACTTCTGCTGGAACGCGATTACGAGAGCATCGACAGCTGGGAACGCCTTTTTTCGTCCCAGCCACCGATGCCGTCGGGGGGAGGCGCAAAAGCTGCTCCGCCTAAACTCTGCTGTGCCGCGATAAGTGAGAGATCAGTGAAATCACAAACAACACCAGGAAAATGAAGAACAACAACTTGGCGATGCCGGCAGCTGCGACCGCAATGCCGGTAAAGCCGAGAATCCCAGCAATCAGCGCTATCACCAGAAAGACGATGGTCCAGTAAAGCATAATGCCTCCTCAGACCAGGAGGGTAAAACCCATCGAGAGCACGGCGAATCCCATTAATCTTGTATTTCTGCTTTTCACTGGCTGTAACCTCAAGGATCGTCTTCGAAGAAGGGGAGCAGGTGTCATCTCTCCCAGTGAAATAACACCTGCTCAATGGGGGCGTCTGTCGAGTAGGATTTCAAACT
>JASHRB010000179.1 GCA_030037575.1 Candidatus Sulfotelmatobacter sp.
GATTGCGGCGCATGAGCCGTATGCCTTCTTGCTCGAGTCGGTCGAGCGCGGTGAGCAGATTGGCCGCTATACGTTTCTCGGCGTTCGGCCCTACATGCGGCTGCGGGCGCGGGGCTCGCAAATTGAGGTCGAACGCGGGCGCCGCCGTGAAAAATATGATGAGAATGTTTTCCACTACGTAAAGCGGTTGCTCGGGGAGCATCGCCCGGCGACGGTCGCAGGATTGCCTCCCTTCACTTCCGGAGCGGTGGGATATTTTTCCTACGACGTGGTTCGCCAACTGGAAAAGATGGGGGAGCACGCCAAAGACGATCTTGCATTGCCCGCCAGCGAACTGATGTTCTTTGACCGGCTGCTCGCTTTCGATCACCTGCGGCATCAGATTCACATCATCGCTGCCGCGGAGGTTTCGCGGGAAAATCCGCGGGCAGCTTACCATCGCGCGCTTCGCGATATTGCCGCGCTCGAAGGCAAGCTTGCCCAGGGATTGCAGCCCGCCATGTGGCGCAAGAACGCGAAGGCCAAGCCAGGAAAATTGAGGATTCATGCCGGCACCAGCCGCGCGACATTCATGCGCAACGTGGAGCGCGCAAAGGAATACATCGCCGCCGGTGACATTTTTCAGGTGGTGCTCTCGCAGCGGCTGGATTTCGCTCCCGGAGCGGAGCCGTTCGATCTTTATCGCGCGCTGCGGCAAATCAATCCTTCACCCTATCTGTATTTTTTGCGAATGGGCGAGCGACAGATTCTGGGATCTTCTCCGGAGATGCTGGTGCGCGTCCGGGGACGCAGGCTGGAGTATCGGCCAATCGCTGGGACGCATCCGCGCGGACGCGACGAAGCGGAAGACATGCGGTTAGAAGAGCAGCTGCGAAACGACGAAAAGGAACGCGCCGAGCACGTGATGCTGGTCGACCTTGGCCGCAACGACTTGGGACGGGTGAGTGAGTACGGTTCGGTTAAGGTGAAAGATTTGATGTATGTCGAGCGCTATTCGCACGTCATGCATCTGGTTTCAGCACTAGAAGGAACGCTGCGGGAAAATCTGAGCGCGCTGGATGCATTTGCGGCGTGCTTTCCGGCGGGTACGTTGAGCGGCGCGCCGAAAGTGCGGGCCATGCAAATCATCGAAGAACTCGAACCTGTACGCCGGGGCATTTACGGCGGATCGGTTCTCTACGCCGACTTCGCCGGAAATCTGGACTCCTGTATCGGCATTCGCACCATGCTGGTCCAAGGTAAGCGTGCCTATTTACAGGCGGGAGCCGGAATCGTTGCAGATTCCGATCCGGCCAGCGAATTTCAGGAGAGCATGCATAAAGCCCAGGCGCTGCTGCGGGCGGTGGAGAAGGCGAGAGGCAGGGGATAGCCGCGCCACCTGCTGGCGCCGGACTGAATAATCTGTGACAAATCACAGAGCAGAGATCCCGGATCGCTGGGACTCGGCAGTTTCCAGAAAATTCCCCACCAACTGCTTCCCCGCCTCCGTCAGCACGCTTTCCGGATGAAACTGCACCCCCTCGACAGCAAACTTCTTGTGGCGCAAGCCCATGATGGTCGAGGTTCCGTCCTTTTCCATGGTCCAGGCGCTGACTTCGAGCTCCGCAGGCAGATCTTTCTCTTCGACCATCAGCGAGTGATAACGGGTGGCCGTCATGGGGGCAGGCAGGCCGGCGAAAATCGTCCGGCCGTCGTGGCGAACCGCGCTGGTCTTGCCGTGCATCAGATGAGGCGCACGAACGACCTTGCCGCCGAAAGCCGCAGCGATCGCCTGATGTCCCAGGCAGACCCCTAGAATCGGGACCTTGCCGGCGAAGTGGCGAATGAGATCGATGCTGATGCCCGCATCCTGCGGGGTACACGGGCCGGGCGAAATCACAATTCGCTCGGGCGAGAGGCTCTCCAGCTCTGCAATCGAAATCTGGTCGTTGCGGCGAACTTCAACTTCAGCGCCCAGTTCCCCGAAATACTGGACCAAGTTGTAGGTAAACGAATCGTAATTGTCGACAATGAAGACCACGGCTCCAACCCCTGGCGAGCTTACGCTCGAATCGGCGCGGCTGTTGCGGACAAGATTTTCCCTACCCTGAACGGGCTACGCCATTCCCCAAGGGTGGTATTGACGGTGCGTGCTTGGCGCGTCATCCTTGCCTTAGTTTAACGCCACTTCGTTCGCTTTGGAGTCATTCGCATGGTAGGAGCCCAGGAAAAAAGGGCGGCTAGACGGTTCGCGCTTGAAGTCCCGGTTGCAATCAACCGCAATGGCCACTCACGGCATGATGAATCCGCTCAGGTTCGTGACGTAAGCGCGCGCGGCATTTGCCTTTATCTGAACGCGCCCATCGAGCAGGGATCGCCGATCGGCTTTACCCTCACGCTCCCGCCCGAAATTACCCTGACCGAAAGCATTCGCGTGCAATGCAAGGGGCGCGTGGTTCGCACGGAGCACGGCTTGGAAGCGGGAAAAATAGCCGCGGCGGCGGTGATTGAAGAGTACGAGTTTCTGCCCGAAAGCTAACTCCTGCGCCGCGATACGGCCAACCTTTTGTACCTGGGCGGCCAGCCGCCACTTCTTTCGATTGCTCAAAAGTGGTAACTTCCTTGTCATAAGCTCTGCCGATGCCAAAGGAAGTCTTCTGTTGCTCTCCGCAGCCAAAATGCTCCGGGTATGTCTGCTGCTGTCGCTGGCAGTGGCAACGGCTTGTGCGCAGAACCCGGGTAGGAGTGAAACAAAGGCTGCGGATGCGGACGCTCTGGTCACCAGCATAAGCGTGGTTCACGAGCCCGGATTCGCAGCGCTCGAAATTCTTTGCTCCCGCCCGGTAACGCCAGCCATCCGGTCGGTGGACTCGCCTCCACGACTCGTGATCGACCTCCCGAACACACGACCGGCAATGTCGCACAATCGAATCGACGTGCTGCAGGAAAATATTTTGACCATCCGCGCCGAGCCACTGCAGAATCCGGCCGGTACAAGAATCGTGGTGAGCTTTCTCATTCCCTACGGCTTCGCCTGGGATGCGGAGGGAAATCGCATTGTGGTTCACTTGAAACCGCCGAAACAGCTCTATCGAGCGAACGCTCCACCCCCGCTCGAGCAGCCCCGAGTGGCTTCGCCGTCGCCGGCCGCAGTCCCAGCCGTTTTGCCCGTCACCAGCGGAGTTGGAGAGGTCATCGTCGCCGACCGCCGCTTTGCTATGGGAACTTCTTTGACGGCAGGAAGTGAAACCGCGGTGCTCGAGCTGGCAAGAGGCGGCGAGGTTCGCGTTTGTCCGGGGACCACACTTTCGGTGACTCCGTCGAAAAGTGCGAGGGACCTTATGATGGGCCTAAGCACCGGCGCGATGGAAACGCATTACATTATTGGCGCATCGGCCGACAGCGTTCTGACCCCGGATTTCCGGATTCTCTTTGCCGGACCGGGGGAATTTGACTACGCCATCAGCACCGACTCCAAAGGCGACACCTGCGTCCGCGGACTGAAAGGCAATACTTCGTCGGCAATCGTTTCGGAGTTGATCGGCGACCGGGTCTATCAGGTGAAACCCACAGAGCAAGCCGTTTTCCGTGGTGGCCGAATCGACCGGATCGACTCTGATGTTCCGGTCGAATGCGGTTGCCCGCCGCCGTCGAGTGCGCCTGTGCTGCGAGCCGATGCCGCGTCCGTGCAGGTTATTCCCGATTCCGATTCGCCGAACGTCAGCCTGGCACAGACAGATAACCCCGGCTCTCGCTCGGCCACGGCGAACCGCTCGTCTGCCGCGCTTTCCGCCGGGCCGGAAACCCAGCCTCTGCCCGCCCAGCAGGCCAGCGACCTCCACGTGCAAGTGGAAGCGCCGCTGGTGTTCCGTGCAAGGAGCGAGCCGCCTGCGCCGAATCCGGCTGTGGCAGAGGCCGATCAATTGCCGGTGGCCGACTGGTTTCCGAAAATATCGAGCCTCGAGGTGCAGGCATTGCCGCCGCCGAAGACTGCGGCTGAACATCACGGCATTTTTGGGCGCATCAAGGGATTTTTCGCAGCCCTGTTTCAGTGAGAAAGCCGCCTCCCTTGCGTCACCGGCTCTGACCGGAGTCCAGTCGATTGTGCTTAGCCTCCCAGAGTCCAGCGGATTTATCCGCGAGTGATGGCCCTGCGCAGCGGTTCCACCTTCCCGCGCAATTCGTCGGCGAGATCGGCGCTTCGTTCGGCGACGTCGCGCACTCGCTCCTTCACCTCGCGCACGCGGTCTTTGGCTTCTTCACTCCAATCCTCGATCGTGTCTCTGGCCTCATCGTAGCCGCGCTTCAGATCCCGGCGCAGGTGTTTGCCGCTTTTGGGCGCGAGGATCAGCGCGGTGACGGCTCCAATTCCAAGGCCGATCAGAAGAAAGGTAATCGCTGTACCGATGTTGGTTCCCGCGGAGGGTTCGTAGCTTCCTACACGCATAGTCTGACCTCCTTTGAGACCGGTCTCTGCCCAGCGCACCACATCTCTGCTCAAAGCGCAGATTCCCAACCTCTAATTTTATCTCTCAACCAGCTGCGCTGCGAACGAGCTCGCATCGCATACGCGGCTTTACGATGAACCGGGGCGGGCCAAGGTTTTCTTTACCGCGGGGCAAGTGTAAAATAATTTTTGGCCCTTGTGCGGCGGAAAATGTGGCCTGCCCGCCTTCCCGCTGCCTCAGCAAACTGCGATGATTTGAAGGAGATTGTTGCGAACCAATGTCGATCCCTGCCACACAACTGCGTCCCGGCATGATCATCAAGCACAACAATGATCTGCACTCTGTTTTCAGCGTCGAGCACCGCACGCCCGGCAACCTTCGCGCCTTTATTCAGGCCAAGCTGCGCAACCTGCGCACCGGCGCCATGTTCGAGCATCGTTTTCGCTCGCCCGATCCCATCGAGAAAATCAACGTCGATGAAGTCGAAATGGAGTTTCTCTACGCTGACGGCGACAACTACTACTTCATGGACACATCCAACTACGAGCAGACCCATCTGACCAAGGAGATCCTGGGCGATTCGGTCGACTATCTCATCCCCAACCTGCAGATCAAGGTAGAATTTTTCGACGGTAAAGCCGTGGGCATCGAATTGCCGCAAACCGTCGAGCTCACCGTGATCGAGACAGAGCCGGGATTGAAAAGCGCAACTGCCTCGAGCGTGACCAAGCCGGCAAAAACCGAGACCGGCCTTGTGGTGCAGGTGCCGCCGTTCATCAACGAAGGCGAGAAAATCAAAGTGGATACGGCGGAAGGCGTGTATTTGTCGCGGGCCTAGAAATCTTCATCCTGGGCGAGGATTTCGCTTGAAGAATGCGAAGCAAAACCACGGTCGAAGGATGGCTGTTGGTGGGGCTGTCCGTGGGTTGCAATGTCAACTCCCACTGGCGTCATCCCCAAGGCCTGCGTTTTCTTCGTGGGGCCCAGGGATCTCGGCTGCGCCACTGCCTGCGAGCGGTCCAACCTCACTGACGCCAAGCATGCAAGCGTGGTCATGACCGCCGCCGAAAAAGCCGTCGAGGCCCGCCGCTTCATCGTGCGCGGGCGGGTGCAGGGGGTGGGCTTTCGCTGGTTCGTCGAGCGCGAGGCGCACATTCTCGGCCTTACGGGCTGGGTGCGCAACAACGCGGATGGCAGCGTTGAAGTGCTGGCCCAAGGCACGCACGATCAGCTCTGGGGACTTCATTCGCGCCTGCGCGAAGGGCCGCGGGCGGCGCGCGTCGATGCCGTGGAAGAAGCCCAAGCGCGCCCAATCGCCAGCCTCACTTCATTTCGAATTGAAGGAGCGTGGTAGAACAGGGTGCTAGAGTTTCAAGGGTGCAAAGTTGTAAGGCGAAAACGTCCGGTTCTCTCGATGCACTGTGCAACCCTCGAAACATGGCAACCGTGAAACTTCTCAGCCCCAGGAGCCTCCGCCCTTGTCGCCCAAATCGAGACTGGATGATGCGCAGTTAAAAAAGCTGATCCGCGAAGTCCCCGATTTCCCCAAAAAAGGCATTCTCTTTTACGACATCACGACGCTGCTGAAAGACAAAGTCGGCTTCGCTACGCTCGTCGACCGGCTCTCCGAGCAGTATGTCGATCAGAAGGTGGATCTCG
>JASHRB010000180.1 GCA_030037575.1 Candidatus Sulfotelmatobacter sp.
GGATTTTGAGTCCGCTGCGTCTGCCAATTTCTCCCTCCCGGCGCGAGATAAGCTCTTCGTCACCGATATATCGCATGGGCGGGATAGGTTTCCTACGGGATGCGCTCCCTCTTACAAACTCAGCCGCGCCAACAGAGCGTACGCCTTGCGAAACCACGGGCGTTCGCGGCGGCGTTGATAGCCGGGCATGGTTGGGCCTTTGTCGAGGATCTTCTGCGCCCACAGGCGCGCTTCATCCTTACGCCCCTTCGAATGAAGGAAAAGAGCGTAGTTGTAGTACGTTTCCGAGCTGGTAGAAATCTTGGTGGCCTGCTTGAAAAGAGCTTCGGCCTTCTCCGAGTTTTTGGTTTCGGCGTACGCGTGCGCGAGCAGACCAACGGCCCGGTGAAAGTCGTAGTCAGGATCGGCGCCAAAAGTCCGTTCGAGGTCTGGAACGGCAGCCGCGAAGTCGCCAAGCTCGACTTCTGCTACACCGCGTCGGTAAAACGCATCGATCGAATCGCTGCGTGACGAAATCGCTTTGTCATAGCACGCGCGGGCATGTGTGAAATCGTGGTCATCGAGATAGAGTAGACCGAGTTCTTCATAATTCCCCGCCGACGGATTGTCGAGAATCGCACGCTCGAGTTCGTGGATGCGGCGGTGGCGAGGGAACGCGCGAAATGATGTGCGCAGCAGGCTGGCGTCCGGAATCACTTCGGCGACGATGTAAACCAGCGCTCCGATCCATCCCAGGAAGAGAATCACGAAAATCCAGTACGTATCGGGGCGCCGGCGAATGAAGTGAACGATCGCAATCGCCTGCAGAATGATTCCCCACCACGAAGCAAAGAAGAAAAAGAGCGAAGTCATGCAAGCGGAATATAACATGGGCTTCCGACGTCGGCCTTTGCGTTAGGGTCATGTCACAATAAAGGAGTGTATAACGAGGACTTGAGCAGCCCCACGCCGACGATTGAAGCGCGAACCACGAGAGCCGAGACTGAATGCCGGGCAGCGGAAGCCGGAAGCCCGGAGCTCATCCGCCTGCTCGCGTCTGATATCGATGGCACCCTGCTTAATCCGCAGTTTGAGATCTCAGAAGATGACCTCGCTGCGCTGCGCCGTGCGCATGAGGCGGGCATCGAGATTGTGCTCGTGACCGGCCGGCGGCACACCTTCGCGTTGCCCATCGCGCAGCAGTTGGGATTCGATTTGTGGCTGATCAGTTCCAACGGTGCAGTCACGCGTTCGCGCTCCGGAGAAACTTTTCATCGCGATTTGATGCCACGCGAAACCTGCGTCGATCTGTGCCGGGCGATGCGAGACTTTCGCGGCAATACCGTTCTGACATTTGATAAAGAAGAGAAGGGCGCGATCGTGCTCGAACATCTGAGCGATTTGAATCTAAGCATTCGCCGCTGGCTCGAAAGAAACATGGCGTATATCGAGTTCGTCGTGCCGATCGAAAAAGCCTTGTCGAGCGATCCGATCCAGACGATGTTTTGCGGTTCGATGGCACGCATGAATGAGGCTTTGCGCATGCTCGAAAGCAGCGGCATGGGCAACCGCATCAGCGTGCTGCGCACCGAATATCCGGCGCGTGATCTGTCGATGATCGACGTTCTGAACGCGGGTTGCTCGAAAGGCCAGGCGCTGCAACGCTGGGCGGCGCATCGCGGTTTTCGGCGCGAAGAGGTCATGGCCATCGGTGACAATCACAATGATATTGAGATGCTTGAGTTCGCCGGGCATCCGGTTATCATGGGAAATGCCTGCGAACAGTTGCGCGGGCGCGGTTGGAATTTGACCCTGGGCAATGACCGGTGCGGCGTGGCTGCGGCAATTGCAGAGATTCTGAACGGCTAGCGGGGATGGAACAATCTTTCAAATTCGGCGCGAGGGCGACAGTCGCTCTTCTGTGCGCGATCGTGGCTTTTCCCTGTTTCGCAGCCGAGTCTGCCGTCCTACGAAATGGATTCTCCATCCGTTATGAACGCAAGCGGGACATGGGAATCATCACGCGCCTGTATGTGAATGCCGACGGGTCGAGTTTCGTGGATGTGCCGACGGCCGAGATCGACCATATCGAAGCGGCGGGCGACGATGCCACTCTGGCTGTTGGAAAACCGCCGTCCCAGTCTGCGAATAACCGGACAACATCCCCCATAGATTTAAGCGGATTGGTGGCATCGGCTAGCGGAGCGTATCGTCTTGACCCCGACCTGGTAAACAGTGTGATCAGCGCCGAAAGCGGTTTCAACGTGCGCGCCGTTTCGCCGAAAGGCGCACGAGGATTGATGCAGTTGATGCCGCAGACCGCATTGCAGCTTGGCGTGCAGAATACCTTCGATCCGCAGGCCAACGTCGAGGGCGGCACACGCTACCTGCGCGAGTTGCTCGAACGCTACAACTTCGATCTGATCAAGGCTCTGGCCGCTTACAACGCCGGGCCCGAGCGGGTGGAGCAATACGGGGGCATTCCCCCTTATTACGAGACGAAGGCTTACGTGGCCCGCATCGTCCGCGATTACAACAAGAAAAAGCTGGCGCAGAAGAAGGGTGAGCAGACGAGTTCTTCAATGAAGACGTCTGCCGGCAATAGGACCAAGGCGGGCGGAAAAGCCAATCCCGCAGCGAGCAGATCCCCGGCGCCGCAGGAGAGTGATTCCGAGAGACCTCAATAGATAACCTTGCTGTGCATCCCGCTCGACCCGGATCGAAAAGGGGCAGCGGTCAATGTGGTGAGAAGCTTTTGGCCTAATGAGATTCCTCGTCCCGCTGGTCATCGCGCGGGACCTCGGAATGAGGCCGGAGAGACCGCGTTGCGAAGCCTCTCAAACGGGGGGCTCCCACCAAAAACCTCAACTACTTCAAGGTGTCCGCCCCGGCCTGGGCGCACTGGCTATCATGTTCGCTGCTGTCACCGGAGACGCCGATTGCGCCGACGATGTGTCCCTCGAGGAGCAACGGGATCCCGCCCTCCACCGGGACCGCACCTTCGACTGCAAGAATAGGCAGGCCGGCGCTGCCGGAAGTCAAACGGTCCTGAAAAGCCTTTGTCGGACGCTTGAAGAGCGCCGCAGAACGGGCTTTATCGACCGAGAACTTAGCGCTGCCCAGCTGCGTGTTGTCCATCTTCTCGTAATAAACCAGGGTGCCATCGGGATCGACGACAGCAATCGCCATCTTCCAGTTGTTTTTGTGGGCCTCGGCCTCGGCCGCGGCCGCGGCTTTTTTGGCATGCTCCAAACTGATTGAGGGTCCGTAAGAAGGAGCGGGCGCCTGGCCAATTGCAGCTGTTGCGACAAGAACACACAAGAAGATGAATGGCGACTTTACACCATCGGAAGACATGGACGGCCTCCTTGTTCGCAAGTCTCGGACAACTCCCGCAGGCGTGGTACGGAATTTAAGACGGAGTTGCCAAGATGTCAACCTACGATGACGATGAAGGTTTGACCCTCCCTGCATACTGGTTTACCTTGAAAGTGCCGTTTCCACTGCGCGATGCGAGGGCCGCGGCGCGAGTCTTCCTTCTCTTCATGGACAAAAAGCGCATTCTGGCCAGCCTCGTGGTGTTCCTCATCCTGGCCGCTTTGGTTTACCTGCAATACCGGCACTGGCAGAGCTTTGACTGGGCCACGTTCTGGGCGCAAACCGACCGCATTAAGAAGATTCATGTCTTTCACGCGGTCATGCTGATCTACTTCGGATACGTTTTGCGGGCAGTGCGCTGGAAGATTTTTCTGCAGCCGGTGCGTCCGAAAACTCCGGTAATGCAGCTTGTTTCGCCAACGTTTGTAGGCTTTACCGGGCTTGCGCTGCTCGGCCGTGCCGGCGAATTTATCCGTCCCTATTTGATTGCCCGCCGCACCCATCTTTCTTTTTCTTCTCAATTGGCGGCGTGGACCGTGGAGCGCATCTTCGATGTGGGGGCATTTACCGTTCTGATGGTGCTGGCGATTTTCCTGCCCAGCGCGTTGCCCTCAATCCCACATCCTGAGTATTACGTCAGATTTCGCGAGGGCGGCTTTTTGTTGATTGGATTGGTGCTCGCTTTAACTCTCGGCGCCATTGTGGTGAAGCGCAGCGGTGACACCGTCGGGCAATGGGTGGAAAGAAAGTTTCGTCATCTCCCGTCGAATTTCGGCCATAAACTTGGGTTGAGAGTGCAAGAGTTCGGCCAAGGGTTGGACACAATTCAGGGGCTGCGCTCGCTGTTCATGTTGAGCGCCGTGTCGGTGGGGATGTGGTACGCGATCGCGCTGGCCTATCAGGAAACCACTCATGCATACGGCGTGGCCTCGCTTGAAATTCCAGTTTCGCAGCTGCTGATTCTTATGGGAGCCAGCATGTTGGGGTCGATGCTGCAACTGCCGGCGGTGGGAGGGGGATCGCAGATGGCGACGATTGCGGTGCTGTCTAGTGTGTTCGATGTACCCCCTGAGATTGCGGCGAGCTGCGGAATTCTGCTGTGGTTGGTGACGTTCGCCGCAGTGATTCCGGTCGGCTTGGTACTGTCACACCACGAACGATTGTCGCTGACAAAATTGTCTAAAGAAAGCCACCAGGCGGAAGAAAAGGACTCGCCTGAAAGCACTGGCGGCGACCGATCCCCCCGCACCGGCCCTACGCCTCAGGTGCGAACGTGAATGAGAAATTGCACACCCGTGGCCCGATTTCGTAATGTCTTGCGATGGGGAAGATTTCCCAGCGCTAGCCTCGTCGTCCTCCTATCGGCGCTAAAATATCCGTAGCAGTATTCTGCAGCGGGGGTATTCATGGACGATTACCTCTCGATAACACTGAACTCTGAGGAAAGGCAGTTGTTATTCGATATTCTGGAGGAGCGGCAGCGCATGCTGCTCCGCGAGATCGACCACGCGGCGCATCACGACTTCAAAGTTATCTTGCGAAAGAAGGAGCAGCTGCTGGAATCGTTGTTAAGTCGCTTCGCGCTCCACGCCTGATCGGGTCACTCGAATAACGATCCGGCCGGTCGGTTTCTTACCACACGATATTCTGCCCTTACACCAGTACCGGTCTGCGTGGCCGTCAGTCCCCTGTTACAATTTTGCGTTTGGGCGAGGAACCGTTTTACGGGCGGAGAAGGAGCGCGTACCCGGACTGACGGAGGGACTCGTTGCGATCTCGAAGCACCCTGCCACCCAAGATAAACGCGGCCGCTAGGCGTTAGATGGGCGTTGCAAATTATGAAATGTCCTTTTTGCGGATTTGCCAACGATAAGGTCGTCGACTCGCGCGAAAGTAAAGAGGCGGAATCGATCCGCCGGCGCCGCGAGTGCTTGAAGTGCGGCAAGCGCTTCACCACCTACGAGCGCATCGATGAGATTCCCTACATGGTTGTGAAGAAAGACGGCCGGCGCGAAAAGTTCGACCGGCAAAAGGTTTTGAATGGGTTGTTGCGTGCGTGTGAAAAGCGGCCGGTACCGATCAGCAAACTAGAGCAGATTGTAAACGAGGCGGAATCGTTCGTGATTGAGTCGCAGGAACGGGAACGAAAAACCAGCGAACTCGGTGAGCTCATCATGAATCGTCTGCGCCGCTACGACAAAGTCGCGTACGTGCGGTTCGCATCGGTCTATCTCGATTTCAAAGATGTGAAAGAATTCATGGATGAGCTCAAGGATTTGGTGAAAGCAAAAGAGCCGGTGGAGATCCGGCCGAAAAAGAGTGGGTAAGGCAGGGTCAGTGGCGCGCGACCGCCCCAAACCATTTGGCCAACGCCTAATCCCCAAGCAGGGACTTATGCATGAGTCATAGAGTAACTCTCATTCCCGGCGACGGCATCGGACCAGAAGTTACGAAAGCAACGGTCCGCATTCTCGAAGCCACTGGCGTCAAGTTCGAATGGGAATCTTTTGCGGTTGGCGCCGATGCCTTCGAGAAGCACGGAGAATACATTCCCCAGGAAGCGCTGGAATCGATTGAGCGCACGCACGTCGCGCTCAAGGGACCCGTCACCACGCCGGTGGGAGGCGGGTTTTCCAGCATTAACGTCGCCTTGCGGCAAAAGTTTGAGCTTTATGCGAACTTTCGTCCGATTCGCAACTTGCCGCACATTCCTACGCGCTATCCCGATGTCGATCTCATCATCGTGCGCGAGAACACGGAAAGCCTTTATTCAGGCCTCGAGCACGAAGTGGTTCCGGGCGTGGTGGAAAGCTTGAAGATCATCACCGAGAAAGCGTCGACGCGAATTGCAAAGTTTGCATTCGACTACGCGCACAAAAATCAACGCAAGAAGATTCATGCCATCCACAAGGCCAACATCATGAAACTTTCGGATGGATTATTTTTGCGTTGCTGCCGCAGCGTGGCCAAGGGATTTCCTGAAATCACCTATGCCGAGCACATCATCGACAACACTTGCATGCAGTTGGTGATGAATCCTTATCAATACGACATTCTGGTGATGGAAAATCTCTACGGCGATATCATCTCCGATTTGTGCGCGGCGTTTGTGGGCGGGCTTGGATTTGTGCCCAGCGCTAATCTTGGCGACAACTGTGCGATCTTTGAAGCCGTGCACGGCTCCGCGCCGGATATCGCTGGCAAGAATCTGGCGAATCCGACCGCGTTGCTCCGCTCTTCCCTACTGATGCTGCGGCACCTCGGCGAGTTCGATGCCGCCCTGCAGATT
>JASHRB010000181.1 GCA_030037575.1 Candidatus Sulfotelmatobacter sp.
CGGCTGCTCCGCATGCAGCTACCCCTGGTGATGGTGGCGCACGCGGCGTATCCGGAGGTTACAAACGACCGGACACCGGCTTCTCTTTCGCAGGCTTGGATCACCGAGATCCTGCGAAAGAAGATCGGTTATCGCAATCTCATCGTTTCTGACGATCTGGAGATGGGTGGTGTCTTATCCGCCGCTCCGCTGGGAGAAGCTGCCGTCGAGTTCGTACGAGCCGGCGGCGATTTATGCCTCGTCTGCCACCGCGAAGACTGGGTTTTGGAGGCTTACGAAGAGCTGACGAAGGCCGCGGAACGCCATCCCGGGTTCGCGAAGCGCGCCGCCGAGTCGGCTCGCCGCATTGCAGCGTTCAAAAAGAAGCATGAAAAGATCCTGCGGCCGGGGAAAAAACCCAATCGCGCTAATGTTCAGGCGCTCTCGCGCAAGCTGTGGGAATTCGGCGAGCAAGTGAGGCTGAAGATTCTGGCTTCAAAGAAAAGTCAGCGCGCGGACACCTTACGATACGATCATGCTAAACAGCCCGGATAACGGAATGATCGTCGCCGGCGTGATGAGCGGGACATCGGCCGACGGCGTCAATGTTGCGCTGGTGCGTTTCCCGGCAAACCGAAGCTCAAGCATGGAGTCGGGTACAAATGCCATGCGCGGAGAAGCGCGCGCCCTCAAAACCAGGCGGCCGCGAGCGCCATTCAAATTGCTTGGCCAAGCGGAATATCCCTATCCGAAGCATATTCGGGCTGCGGTGCTGGCATCCATGAACGCCAATGAGGCACGGGTCGCGGATCTGGCGCGGTTGAATTTTCTGCTGGGCGAGATTTATGCCAAAGCGGTGCTCGCCGCGCAGCGCCTCTTTAGGGTCAAGGCAAATCTCATCGGCTGCCACGGTCAAACGCTCTATCATCAGGGCGAACCGTCGGCTTTTTTGGGACGCAAATTCACGGCTACATGGCAAACCGGCGAAGGGGCGGTTGTCGCGGCGAGAGTTGGCGTTCCCGTCGTTTCCGATTTTCGTCCGGCCGATCTTGCCGCCGGAGGCAAGGGGGCGCCGCTCGTTCCCTTTCTGGATTACGAATTGTTTCGCGACGCGCGCCTCGGCCGCATCGTATTGAACATCGGCGGCATAGCAAACCTTACTGGCATCCCTGCCCATGAGCCTGCAAACTGCGTAATCGCCTTCGACACCGGTCCCGGTAATATGGTGATCGACGCCGTTACCGAGAAGCTGTTTGGCAAGGCGTTTGACAGCGGCGGAAGGATCGCAGCTTCGGGCCGAGTATCCGACAATATCGTCACCGAAACATTGCAGCAGGAGTTTTTTCGTCAAAAACCGCCGAAGGCCGCGGGGCGCGAGCAATTCGGTCGCGATTTCGTTGCGGAGTTTTTGCGCCGCTGCGGGAACAGCCGGAAGCAAGACGTGGTGGCGACTGCAACCGCGCTCACCGCGCGGTCGATCGCCGACGCCATCGCGTGTCATCTGATAAAGCGCTCTCCTTCGCATGGCAAGAAGCGATTTCACGAGATCGTTCTTTCCGGCGGCGGAGCCAACAACTCTGCTCTAATAGCCATGCTGAAAAACGAGCTTGCGCTCAGCGGGCTGCGATTGCGGTTTTCTGAGGAGTTCGGCTTGCCTTCTCCAGCGAAAGAAGCTGTGGCTTTCGCCCTTCTGGCTTATGAGACATGGCATCGGCGGCCGTCGAATATTCCTTCGGCAACTGGTGCGAAACGCGGCGCAGTGCTCGGCAAGATCTCATACCCTTAGGCAGACGGACGACCGGTTGCGTGATTTACCTGTCGATGTTGCGCGGAATCGGCATTGACGGCAACAAGCGAATCCAGACGGAAAGGCTTCGCCGGTCATTCCAGGCGTTAGGATTCCAACAGGTGAAAACTTTCATTCAGACCGACAACTTCGTTTGCAAGACGGCGACAGTGTCCGGACAAAAATTATCGAAACAAATTGATGTAAAACTTCTTGCCGATTTCGGTTTCCCAGTTCCCGCAATCTTGCGAACCGCCGATGAACTGCGTAAAACCATCGACGACAATCCATTTCTGAAAGAGGGCGACGTCGATCCCGAAAAATTGCGGGTCATGTTCTTGTCCAACACTGTTTCTGTGTCTGGCCTGAAAAAACTTAAGGAATTGGCTGTACCTCCGGACAGGTTCCACTCTTCCGATGCCAAAATCTGCTTGCATCTTCCAAACGGAGTAGCCGAGAGCAAGCTTATGAAAGCATGGCTCGACCGCATCCTCTCGGTAATCACCACTACGCGTCATTGGAAAACGGCGAATTGGCTCCATCCGATGTACCGGGAATGCGGCTAATGGTGAGCGCGTTCAGCATCCGATCGATGCGCGCAAGCCGCGGCTATCTGTCTGCCTTGGTTTTAGCGTTCTGCCTGCTTTCCTGTTCTGGGAGACCCGGCCCACACACTGTGGTCATGCTGATCGAGTCGAGTCCTACCAACCTGGATCCGCGCATCGGAGTCGATGCGCAGTCGGAACGCATCGACAGCCTGATCTTCGACGACTTACTCACCCGAGGCGACAATCTTGACGTAGCGCCAGGGCTGGCCGAGCGCTGGGAGATCCCTGATCCGCTCACCTACATTTTTCACCTGCATCACGGCGTGAAATTTCACGATGGACGGCCGCTCACTGCACGCGATGTGAAATGGACTTTCGACTCTCTGATCGAAGGAAAAATCCGCAGCACAAAAACCGCAACCTATCGCTACGTCGATCACATTGAGGCGCCCGATGATTTTACCGTCGTTTTTCACATGAAAGAGCCCGATGCTGCGTTGCTCTGGAATATGTCCGATGGGGCGATTGGCATTGTGCCTTACAGCAGCGGAAATGAAATGACCACCCACCCCATCGGCTCCGGGCCCTTCAAGTTCGTCAGCGCCGAAACGGATCGCGATGTGATCATCGAACGCAACGATGATTATTGGGGGGAGAAAGCCAAGCTACCTCGCGTGCGCTTTGCCGTCGTTCCCGACGCCACGACGCGAGCCCTTGAGCTGCGGAAAGGGAGCGCCGATGTCGAAATCAACGCCCTTACGCCCGATACGGTTTTCAGCTTGCGGCGCGATCCCGCGCTGGCCGTTGAGCGCGCCCCCGGAACCGTGCTCGCCTACCTGGGTTTCAACCTGCGCGATCCCATTCTCCGCGATGTGCGCGTGCGTCAGGCCATCGCCTACTCCCTCAACCGCAAGCCCATGATTGCATACCTGTGGCGCAGCGAGGCACAGCTGGCACGGAGCATTCTTCCCCCGCAAAGCTGGGCCTACAACGGCGACGTGCCGGTCTACGAATACAATCCTGAAGAAGCGCGCCGATTGCTCGATGCCGCCGGCTACCCCGCGGTGAACGGAGTAAGGTTTCACATCACCATGAAGACTTCCACCGACGAGAACACGCGGCTCATGGTGGCGGTAATGCAACAGCAGTTGCGCGACGTGGGAATCGCGCTCGATATCCGCAGTTTCGAGTTCGCGACGTTCTTTGCCGACGTGACCCGTGGACTTTTTCAACTTTACGGACTGCGATGGATTGGCGGCAATGAAGACCCGAACATCTTCGAATACGCCTTTGACTCCGCAAGAATTCCGCCGAACGGCGCCAACCGGGGTTATTACTTAAATCCTCGCGTTGACGCACTGATTGACCAGGCGCGGCGCGAAGTCGATGCGAAGGTGCGAAAGCAGATTTATGCGGAAGTACAGCTCATTCTCGCGAAAGATGAACCTTATATCGATCTCTGGTATCTCGACAATGTTCTGGTCCACACCCGGCGTGTGCGCAACCTGCAGTTGAACCCCGCGGGAAACTACGACTTCCTGCGCACGGCCGAAGTCGCGCAATGAGCGGGCATCTCGGGGGATGAAATCCGCCTCCGGCGGCAACTTCCCGGAAAATCGGCCCGCAACGGCGTGTTACCATCGAGAATTCGAACCGGCGTACCGCTGATCGGACGGGGCGCTCTCATGCATATTCTCTTCATTGGCGATATTTTTGGACGCCCCGGCCGCACCATCGTCAAAGAGAGGCTGCCGGGCATCGTGCGCGAACATGCAATCGACCTGGTGATCGCAAACGGCGAGAACGCCGCCGCAGGCTTTGGCATCACTCCCGCCCTGGCGGAAGAACTGTTCGATCTCAACATCGATGTCATTACGACGGGGAACCACGTCTGGGATAAGCGTGAGATTCTCGATTACTTTCAAACGGTGGAAGGCAACGGCCGTGGCCCCGCGCGACGCGTTCTTCGCCCGGCAAATTACCCTCCGGATATGCCCGGCTGGGGCTTATATGAGGGCCACAAAGGCAAAGTTCCTTACGCGGTCATCAACCTCCAGGGACGCGTGTTTATGGCATCAAATGACGACCCGTTTCGCACGGCCGACCGGTTGCTCGAAGAAATTCACTCGAGGGTCGTTCTGGTCGACTTCCACGCCGAAGCCACCTCGGAAAAAATCTCTCTCGGCTGGTACCTTGACGGACGTGTTACCGCGGTGATTGGCACGCACACGCATGTTCCCACAGCCGACGAGCGCATCTTGCCCAAGGGAACAGCCTACGTCACAGACGTAGGGATGACCGGCCCTTATGACGGCGTGATTGGGGTAAGGAAGGAATTGGTGGTCAATAAGTTTTTGAACGGCATGCCGGTGCGCTTTGAACCGGCCACAGGAGATATCCGCTTTTGTGCGATGGTAATTGACTGTGACGAAAAGACCGGCAAGGCCGGAAGTGTCGAACGGCTGATGCTAAGTTGAGTTCGCACCTGCAAGAAAGCCCCTCCCTCACCGTTCTCAAGATGCGGTCGAACTCCATCTGATAATTGAGTTAAACCAAAGGTACGTTGCCCTTATGACTTCCTGTCCAAAGCAAATTGCAGGATAAAATCGAACCGATGCGCTGCGCGCCGCACATTTTTGCCGCTTGTTTGCTGGCATCGTTGACCGCTGTTTCGTCAATCGCAGCGGACCAGTCGGGTCCGGCTTCGCCGGTCATTTCCTGCGGCAATGGAGTTCCGGGTGGAGTCTATTGCGTGCCTTCCGCGAAAGAACTCAAAGACGCACGCAATGCATACGCTCGCGGTCTCAAGCTGCAGCGCCACCGTCAGGAAGAGGAAGCTCTCGCCCAGTTCGACCAAGCCTCGCGTCTGGTACCGCAGGATATGGCCTTCCTGTCTGCATGGGAGTTGACCAAATCGCAGTTAGCATTCGAACACACCTCGCGCGGTGACACCTTGCTGGCTGATGGCGAACAGGAACAGGCCGCGGCTGAGTTCGAAGCCGCTTTGAAACTCGATCCCGACAATTCCTACGTCCAGGCGCGCCTTGTCGAGGCATTACGTGATCCGAGCTCTGTGAATCTCACCGGCCTTGCCTTGAAGCTGGCCGAGTCGGCTGAGATTCGTCTGCAGCCCAAAAACGAATTAGCCACTTTTCACTACAGCGGGGATGTTCGCGGGCTGTTCACCGAGTTGGCATCGGCATATGGGATAAAGCCGAAGTTCGACGATTCCGTCGCCGGCAAAACCGTGCGCTTCTATCTTGATGATGTCAATTTTTTCACCGCTCTCGACCTCGCCTGCAAAGTCAGCAAGACCATGTGGACCGTGGTCGACGCTCACCAGGTGCTTATCGCGGCTGATACTGCCGATAATCACAAGCGGTATGACCACATGTCGCTGGCGACTTTCAGCGTCCCTGCGGCCGACACGCCGCAGCAAACCACCGAGGTGGTTTCAGCATTGCGCAACATTTGCGAGTTCCAGAAAGTGAGCACCGGCCAGAGCGGGACTCTCGAAGTCCGCGCACCGCAGGAGATGCTGCGTGCCTGTACTCAGTTGATTCGCGAACTGAACAATGAGCGTCCGGAGGTGACATTCGATATCGAGGTCTATCAGATCGATCACACCTTCACGCGGGAAATCGGCATGCACCTGCCGGATACGTTCAATCTTTACAACATTCCAGCCGGCGCGCTGGCCGCATTGGGCGGGCAAAGCATTCAGTCGCTGATTAATCAGCTGATCTCCTCGGGCGGCATCAACCAGGCGGGAAGTTCGGCGCTTTCAGGCCTGCTGGCGCAACTTGAGGGCAGTCAGAATTCCATCTTCAGCCAGCCATTGGCAACGTTCGGCGGAGGCCTGACCTTTTCGGGCCTCAGCGTCGACCAGCTTACGGCGGCACTGTCGCTAAACGAATCCTGGGCGCGCAGTCTGAGCCGCGCAACCTTGCGCTCGTCACAAGGAAGCGATGCCACGTTGCACGTGGGGGAGCGCTATCCGATCATGAACGCCTCCTACGCTCCTATTT
>JASHRB010000182.1 GCA_030037575.1 Candidatus Sulfotelmatobacter sp.
AGGCCGCGCCGCCGCGCCCATTCCACGTACTCAATGCCGTCATAAAGAGTGAACGCCAGCTCCTGCAGCGCGGTTGAGCCGGCCTCACGAATATGGTATCCGCTGATGGAGATGGTGTTGAAGCGGGGGGTGAACTTCGATCCGAACTCGAATGTGTCGACCACCAGCCGCATCGACGGTGCGGGCGGGTAAATATATTCCTTTTGCGCGATGTACTCTTTGAGGATGTCGTTCTGAATTGTTCCGGAAATTTTCTTCCAATCCGCGCCCTGCTTTTCGGCCACCACCAAATACATTGCCCAGAGAACCGACGCCGGCGAGTTGATCGTCATCGAGACGGTGGTTTTTTCCAGGTCGATGCCCTGGAAAAGAATTTCCATGTCTTCGAGCGAATCGATGGCCACGCCGCACTTGCCCACTTCGCCTTCGCTGGCCGCGTGATCGGAGTCGTAGCCCATCAATGTGGGCAGATCGAACGCCACCGAAAGCCCACCGCCGCCGTGCTCGAGAAGGTATTTGTACCGGCCATTGGTTTCTTCAGGCGATGCGAAGCCGGAGAACTGCCGCATGGTGTAAAGCTTGCCGCGATATCCGGTCGCGTGAATGCCGCGCGTAAAGGGCGGATCGCCGGGAAAGCCGAGATATTTTTCTTCACTCCAATCGGCAGGCAGATCGGCCGGGGTGTACAGACGGCGGATCGGCACACCTGAGATGGTGGTGAAACGGGCGAGGCCATGCTCGTCGATATTTACGCCTGTCGCCTCGCCAATCGGACGCTCGGGAGCTTTTTCAAGAGTCGGCGCAAGCGTTTCCTTCGCCCACTTTTTTTCCCCGGCGGAGGGATGGCGTTTTTCAAAAACATCCGCCATGGGAGTTTCGGCCACGGGCGGCTTGCCTGGCTTCTTTTCCGGCATGAGATCCCCAATATCCTCTTCGATCATAGGGAACTACCCGGATGCGAGCAAGGAGTCGATGATCCCCTAAAACGACCGGTGGGTCACTGGCCGGCCTGGTCCGACTGCGGTGGATGGCGCGCTAGCTCCCAGGCCTTTGCGTACTTCCAGGAAACATAATTCGCGTGGTAGACGTGCAGAAGCAGGCCTTCGCGGCCGTCAAGGAATCCCCGGCGGAAGAAATAGTTGTAAATGAAGGTCAACAACGGCCGCACCACGATGTCCGCGAAACGGAAGCTGCGGTGTCCCTTGGCAACTGCCAGCTCCGCGCCGAGCGACGAATAGCGGTTCATGTGATTCAGGTAGAGCGTCAGGTTCGGATAGGTGTAATGCACCATCGCATTGCTGAACTGGGGGGTTTGCTGCGGAACTTCGGCTTTCAATTCGCAGCGGTCGTGAGGATCATGCCCGGTGACAAATCCCCGCCCGCGGCGAAAAAGCCGCAACTTGGCGTCAGGATAAAAACCGCCATGGCGCATCCAGCGGCCGAGGAATAGATTCTTTCGCGGGATTTTGTACCCGCTGGCTGCCTGAGGATCGGCAATTGCGCTTTGAATTTCCCTCGCCAGACCGGGGCTCACTTCCTCATCAGCGTCCAGCAACAGCACCCAATCTTTTGTGCAGAGGTCGATCGCGTACTGCTTTTGCGCGACGTAGCCGCGCCAGGGTTCGGGGACGACTTGGGCGCCGTATTCGCGGGCGATCTCGCAGGTGCGATCGCTCGAGCCGGAATCAACCACAACGATTTCATCGGCCCACTTGACGCCCTCCAGGGTGCGGCCCATGTTTGCTTCTTCGTTGTGGCTGACGATGGCGACTGAAAGAGTCATGAAATTGTTGATGGTCGATTTCTGACTGCTGGCGGGAAAGCCCAAATCGGAATCCGCGATCCCATCAACCATCACAACTCAATAATTCATTTCGCGGCACGCTCCGCCTCCCCCGCTTTCCCGTCTCGAAAATCAAAAATACCGCAAGCATAAACAACTCGGGCTCGATGGGATGACGATACCGTGCATGAGGGAAGACGAAGTAATAAACCAGCGGGTACGTCAGAATCAATCCGGCAAACAGCCATGCTCCCGGTCGATGCTGCCGCAGCGCTCGTCCTGCGCCCCAAAGCCCCAGGACCGACGATGCCAGAAAAAGCGAGCTGCGGAAATCAAAAGGCGCAACCCGGTCTGCGGGCCGCGGCACGCCATTCCAATAGTAGAAAAAACGCTTCATGCTGATGATGGCGAAGCGCCGGGGATGGTCGCCAATCCACTCGAACGCGCGTTGCCTGCAGTAAGCCTCGTAAGCCAGTTCTCCCATGCGCTTGAAGTTTTGGAATTCAGGCGGGTTGAGATTCGGCTGCAAGGCGGCGAACAACATGCCGTCGGAGAATTGGTTGTTGCCCAGGCGAAGCTGCAGTCCGAAATCGTCGCGGATGAAAACCAAGCGGTCAAAGATTTCGTAGTTCCGGATGAGCCAAGGCGAGAGCACCAGAAAAAAAATGACCGAAGAGAGAACCACTCCGCCAAACGAGGGAAGACCGGCTTGGACGCGGCGGAACCAAATCCACAGACCGCAAAATGGAAGAAATGCCAGCGAGGCTGGATTGGCCAGCGCGGCCCCCCCCCACAAAATGCCGAAAGCGATCCATCCCTGCACTCCAGGCCAACATTCCAGTTCGAGCGCGATGAGAAAAACCATCGCCAGAATGAGCGGCGTTAAAGTTGTGTCCCATATCCAGTGAATCGACCAATACCAGACGTAGGGGTTCAGCGCCCAGGCTCGCGCCGACCAGATCGCAATCCGCCCGCCGAAAGTTCGTCGGGCTATCAGAAAGACGGGAATCGTCGTGAGCGATCCCAACAGGCTGTTGATCGACAGCAGAGTCCACGAGGATGCGCGGCTGTAAATTCCGAAAATCTTGAACACGCCGCCGATCAAATAAGGGTAAAGCGGCGGCTCCCATGCGCTGGGGCCGGTATGATCGCCGTAGGGATTGGCGAAGCCCTCGCCCAACGCGATCGAGCGGCCGACGCGGCCCATCTCGAAACCGAAGCCGAAATGATCTTCCCTGGTGCGCATCCGGTATTGGTGCAGCGCGCCGATCAAGATCAGTTGAATTAGAAACGATACCGGAATGAGCCAGAGGATGGATTTCGGCAATGCCGGCCGCGCGCGTCTCGCCATCGAGGGCTAGTTTATCAGGCAAGACCAGCGGCAGGAGAACGGAGGCGGGTTCTCCCATTTCCTTGCCTGTTCGGCCCGCCTGCGGGTGTGCCCGGATACCAATCGGTGAACCGTCAACAGATCCACCGGAATTCAACAGCTCGGACTATCGCGGCTTCAAGGAGTCGTTTTTTTTCTCTCACGATTGCGGGCTTGAACCCGACGGCGCGGCCGGCCTTATGTCCTGGCGCGGGGCCACATCGGGAATTTTCGGCATGTGGGTAACCTGGCCGCGCGTGGTGTCGGCGATGCTGATGCCGGAATGATCGAGCAGCAATCCGGTAGCGCGATCGAGTTCGATGAGCGACTTCTCGTAGGCAGCCTTGGCGGAAACCAGATTCGACTCCGAAGTCGTCAGCACCGACGCGTCCTGCAAAATGGCCGTGGTCGTGGTGAGGCCGACTTTCAATTTCTGCTGGTCTGCATCCAGTGTTTGCCGAGCGAGATCGACCGCCGACTGGGCGGCTTCGACGGCGACGCGGTTCTGTTTCACGTCAAACTGCGCATTGCGCACCTCGATGCGCACCTGGTTTTCCAGCTGGTGCAGACGCACTTGCGCCTGGCGATATTCGAGTACCGCGCGCACCTGATCGGCTTGCGCTTCACGATTCCGCAGAGGAATGCTCAAGGTCAATCCGATCCCTTTGTCGGGAGCGGTCGAATTGAACAGTTGGCCCAATGCGTTGCCGTAGCCGACAGAGTCGGCGGTTTGAAAGGACGGCGGTAAGGTCGGAGTGGTGAAGCAATATTTCGCCGCAGGTTCCACCGCGCAGTTCGGGAGCGTCGAGTTTATGTTTCCACCCACGCCCGAGCCGCCGTAGTAGGCGAAGGCGTCGAGCGTCGGCAGCAAGGCGTTGCGCACGGCTCTAGCGTTGAGGTCGCGCGAGTTGAGATCGATGCGCGATTCCACCAGTTCGGCGCGATGTGCGAGCGCTTCGTTGATCAAGTCCTGGGTGGGGATGACCGGCTCCTCCGGCCGCACTTGCATGGCGGAGGTGGGAATGACATCCGCCTCGGCAAAGCTGGGGTCGTCGATGTTGCGACTGACCGCGTTCTTCATCAGCAGTTGCTGCAGCTGCAGGTTGTTTTGCGCCAGGATCAGATTCTGCTGGTCGCTGGCCACGGTGCTCTGCGCGCTCACCACCTGGATGGGAGGCGCGGTTCCCACTTTTGCCTGTTGTTTGGAGTCGTCCAGCGCTTTTTGCGCGTAGGTAAGGGCCTCCCGCTGCACGCGCACGTTCTCGTAGGCGTAAACCAAATCCCAATACATATTTTCGATCTGATCGACGGTGGTGATGGTTTGCAGGCGGAAGGCGACGTCGGTGATCTCGCGGTTGTTTTGGGCGATGCGGATGAAGCGGAGATTGGGCAGGGAACCGGAGCCCTGCAACAGATTTTGTGTCAGGCGGAACTGAAAATTGGAAACGATGAGCGGCGTGATTTCGCTGCTGAGCAGGTTTGAGGTGATGTGGGAGTTGCTGAATCCAGCGCTCACAGACGTGCCCCAGCGGAAGCCCTGGGTGTAGGCGAAGTTCGCGGTGTAGGTGTTCTGGTTGGCAACTGGCGCGAGGAAGAAGCCGTTGGTTAAGGAGTTGTTTTTGTCCACCTGCAGAGTGCTGGTGAATTGCGGATCGAACGCCGTGATGGGCGCGCCGATGCCGAGGGTCGAACTGACCAGTCCGTTGGTACCGGTGCCGATTCCGCTGGCCGCGACCGTGGTGCCGCCCGTACCCGAGCCGACCGTGCCGCCCAGACCGCCCACGCCCCCGCCGGGGGTGTTCTGTACGATGCCGGCATTGACCCCGAGAATGCTGGCTCCCGATTTCGCGCGCAAATAATCGGTATCGGCAATGTTGAGGTTGTATCGGGCGAGTTCGATATCGAGGTTGTTTTCGAGCGCCAGCGCGACGGCATCGTCGATGGAGAGATAAATTTTGCCGTCATGCATAAGCGAATCGATCATGGGCGAGTTGGCCAAGTCTGGCTCCGGGAGTTGCCGCTGCTCATACGATTGCAGCAGGTTCGGGAAAGCGTGCTGGGGCCTGGAATAGTCGGCCAAATGGATCGCCTGCGGCCACGCCCCCGCCGCAGAGGATTGCGGCGCCGGGGCTGCCGGGACGTCCTGTGCCGGCAAAGGTGGGAAGGGTAGCGTAAGCATAATCAGCGCTAGCAGCGGCCGCGTGATCGGGCAGAATGCGGCGATCCCTCGGGGCAAAGGCATGGTTCGTCTCCTCGAATCAGAACAATGGTTCATCCTATGGACGTGCGGGATGGGTTTCCGCATGGCTGCGAAAACGATGACAGCGTCGTTCCATCTTAGCGGGAAGCGTGGAGTGCAGTGGGACCGATCGTAAAGATTTGTTTGAAGGGCGGGCGCGGTGGTTGCTGCGCCTGCGACTTCCGCCATTTTCTACCGAGGTTGCTGCGGGGTATTGACCTGAGGGGCCGGCTGAGCGACCGAGGGCAGGTCTGTACGCGGCGCAATATAGGGAACGTTAGGCATGTGCGTCACCTGGCCTCGCACCGCATCGTCAATGCTGATGTGGTCTTCATCGAGAAGGGTCCCGGTTGCCCGAGCTAATTCGACGCGCGATTTTTCGTAGGCGACGGTTGCATTGACTAAGGCCGATTGCGCGGTTGCCAGCTGGCTCTGGTACTGCAAGACGAGCGTCGTCGTCGAAGTCCCAAACTGGTACTTTTTCTGCTCGGCATCCAGCGACTCGCGGGCCAGATCAAGCGCAGCTTTGGCCGAGTCGACGCTGGCGCGATTTTGCTGAACCGCGTACTGCGCATTGCGAACTTCGATGCCGACCTGATTTTCGATCTGCTGCAGGCGCATCTGGGCTTGGCGGAATTCGAGCTCGGAACGAACCTGCACCGCCTGCCCTGCGCGGTTGCGCAGGGGAATGTTGAGGGTTAACCCGACGCCCTTATCCGGATTGGTGGACGTCACCAACTGGTTCAGCGTGGCGCCAATTGGAGTATTCGGAAACACGACATCCGGGTCGCCCGGAATAGTATTGCTGGCGCAGCCGAAGTACTTGTCCAGAGTGGTCAGCGGATTCTGGCAGACGTTGACTGGATTCTGATCTCCGCCGATGCCGGCTCCTCCATAATACGCAAACAAATTCAAAGTGGGCAGCAGAGCGCTTCGTACAGCGCGGTTGCTCAAGTCCCGGGTGTTGAGATCGATCCGCGACTCAACCAGCTCGGCGCGATGCCGCAGGGCGTCGTTGATCAGATCGTCAGTCGGCACAATCGGTTCCTGCGCCGGAACATCGATGGTGGAAGTCGGGATGACTTCGGCCGTAGCCAGCGTCGGATCCTTCAAAGAGCGGGTGAGCGCGTTTTTCATGAGCAATTGCTCGAGTTGTAGGTTCGTTTGGGCCGCGGTTACCAGCTGCTGATCCTGCGCAACCGTACTTTGCGCGCGCACGACTTCGATGGGAGCGAGGCTGCCGATTTCGACCTGTTTCTTGGTGTCCGACAAAGTTTTCTGGGCGAAGGCCAGCGACTCGTTCTGCACGCGGGCATTCTCGTAGGCATAAACCAGATCCCAATAGATGTTTTCGATCTGATCGACTGAGTCGATGATCTGCAGGCGGAAGGCGACGTCGGAGATTTCGCGGTTATTCTTGGCGATGCGAATGAATCGCGTATTCGCGGCAAAACCCATGCCTTGCAGAATTGGCTGTGTGACGGTGGCACGGAAGTTCGAGTTCAGGGCCGGACTCACGCTGGAAAAAAAGCTGTTGGTCGTCTGCCGCTGGTTGTTGAACCCCACCGAGAGATTCATGCCCCACTGAAAGGCCTGGTTATAGGCAAAATTGATGGTTCCGGTGTTCTGCACCAGGCTGCTTCCGGGAAACACGCCTTGGAAGATGCTGGTGGCGGTTTGACTGAGATGGTCATCCTGCAGGGTTCCGGTGATGACCGGATCGAACGAGCCGAGGGTCGGGCCGAAGCCCAGCGTGGAACTCACCAGCCCGTTCGTGCCCGCGCCGATGCCCCCCGAGCCCAGGCTGGTGCCGCCGCTGGCTGCTCCGGCATTCGCTCCGATTCCGCCCACCCCGCCTCCCGGCGTGTTCAGGACCAGGCCGCTCGGCGTGCCCAGGATGGAGGCTCCAGCGCGGGCACGCAATACGTCAGTGTCGGCGATGTTCAGATTGTAGCGGGCGATGGCGATATCGAGGTTGTTCTCGAGCGCCAGGGCGATGGCGTCGTTGAGCGAAAGATACAGCTTGTCCTGGCGCATGAGATCGCCAATGCGCGCCGTGTTAGCCAAATCCGGCGCGGGCAGATGCCGAGGCACGTAGGGGGCGACGGGATTAGGAAAGTGCCCAATCGGCTTGGCATAATCCACCATGGGCAGCGGGCGAGTTTCGGGTGTGTTCTGCGGCACGGGTGCGGCGGGCGCCTCCTGAGCCCACCCGGCGGAAACCAGCATTCCCCATGAAGCCGCGGCGAGGCTCAGCCGGGCAATTGACGCTAAACGTGGTAATGGCATCTACTCTTCTCCGTTCCGTGAGACTTAGGGAGCAGGAACTGCGTTATCAGTTGATCAGACAGCGGAATTACCTTAAACCATGCACTTTCACCCGGATTGTGGTACGCAAGCTTGCGGCTTCGAGTTCCTTCAAAACGCGGATGTGCGGGCGGACGACCATCCGCTCACGCACAAATCCCACCGTGTTTCTTAGGCGGAGAGCGGCGAACGCAAAATCCTTCTTTGGGATTGATCGCATCAGTATATCCGACGCCGATTGCACTCCCTTCAAGTCTGCGACCCGTGAACCTGATAGAGTTCTGGCGAGGAACCAGCATCCCCGCAGACCGGCATTACGGCGCAGCACGCCGCGAAGTCCGTTTATAAAAAGCATTGGATGAAGCCGCGGCATCCTGGGACTCGAAACATCGCATGCGCAATCTCAAATTGATCGTCTCCTATGACGGCTCGGAATTCGCCGGCTGGCAAGTGCAACCGAATGCTGCGACCGTACAAGGCACACTCGTCACTGCCCTTGGACGAATTACCGGCGAAAAGGTATGGCCGCAGGCCTCGGGAAGAACCGATGCGGGAGTGCACGCGCTGGCGCAGGTGGTGACGTTTGCCACGGAGTCGGCGGTGCCGACGGCAAATTTTGTAAAGGCCCTGAACGATATTTTGCCGGCATCGGTTCGGGTGTTGGAGACCAGCGAAGCGCCCGCAGATTTTCATGCGCGCAAGTCGGCGTGCGCGAAAACTTATCGCTACCGAATCTATCGAGGCGCAATCTGCCCGCCGTTTCTCGCGCGCTACGTTTGGCACTATCCGTTTCCTCTGAATGAAGCGGCGATGGCCCGAGCGGCGCAATTCGTCGAAGGCGAGCATGACTTCACTTCTTTCGCGGCGGTCGACCCGGAGCGCCCCCGGGAAGAGGCTCCGGCTTCGAAGGTGAGACGAATTTTTTGCTCGCGTTGGGAGCGCGAGGGCGAAGAATTGTCGTATACGGTCAGGGGGTCGGGTTTTCTGCATCACATGGTGAGAAACTTGGTGGGGACGTTTATTCTCGTGGGCAAAGGAACGTGGAGACCTGAGGACCTCGCAGGCATACTCGAGGCGCGCAATCGATCGGCGGCGGGAGCAACCGCTCCGGCCGGCGGATTGTATCTGGTGAAGGTGGAATACTGAGTTGCGATTTGCTATGGCCGGGGATTTACAGGTCGGCGCGCGCAAGATTGTTTCGGTGAATCCGGCGACGGGTCAGGTATTGCGCGAGTGGGAATGCGCGGACCCGGGAGAGGTTCGTGCAGCGGTCGAGCGGGCGCGCGCGGCGCAGACGGAATGGGCACAGAAGGGTGTGCGTAAGCGTATCGAAATCCTGCGCAGGTTTCAGCAGAAGTTGCTTCGGCGAAAGACGGAAATTGCCGAGACCATCACACGCGAGGCCGGCAAACCAGTGGCCGAGGCTTTGACCACGGAAGTGTTGGTGGTGCTCGATTCGGCCGGCTTCCTGATCGACCACGCATATCGCTGGCTGCGCGATGAACCGGTGGCGCACGGCAATCTGGTGGCCAAGCTAAAAGCCGGCCGGCTGCTGCGCCAGCCTTACGGGGTTGTGGGAATCATTTCCCCCTGGAACTATCCGTTTTCGATTCCCGCCGGTGAGGCGCTCGCCGGCTTGGTTGCGGGGAATGCCGTGGTGCTGAAGCCCTCGGAGTTTACGCCGCTGGTTG
>JASHRB010000183.1 GCA_030037575.1 Candidatus Sulfotelmatobacter sp.
GCGGTAGTGCTCGCGTGGCGACAGGCTTCCTCGGTTGCCCACTCGGGACGAACATCCACACCTTGCGTCACCGTCCCCCGGTGCCCCACTTCTCGTCGTTTTTGCGAGAAGTGGCAATAGGCCGCCTTCAGATGAAGCTGCCCTAAGCCACATTTGTTGGGGTGGGATCCCGGCTCTCCGTTCCAAGGCCAGAGCTGTTTTGGGCTCGAGCACAATGCACCTCTTTTTGCCTAGAACCTCGACGGACAAACACCATGTGGAGAGAGTCACCCTCGGCTGTCCGTCGAGCGAAGGTCGACAACTTGGCGGCGTCCACCTGGAGGGGCAACTCATCGAGGGTGAAGATTGGGCGCGGGCGAGCGCTCGTCCTCACAACCTCTTCAAAAACTGCTCCGCCCGCCTCAAATCCGGAAACAATTTCTCCTCTGCTTGAAACTCGGCTGAGTGCACGCACCTGCGACTTCCGCGCAGCCGCACCGGATGCTTCAAGTGCAGCATCTCGTGGTAAACAATGTATTCCACGGCGCAGCGGGGAATTGAAGACTGATCGAAAATCCGGCTGATCACAATCGCATTGTGCGCCGGATCGTAATGCCCCAGAGTGCGCCGCGTCTTCGTCGGGCTCCAGCTCATCTGCGGACGTCCCATCAAGCCATGAAAAAATCGCCGGTTCAAATCCTCAAAAATCGCATCGAGATCGTACGCGCGCCCTTTCGCCGAATCGAGCCGCTTGCGCCCGCGCATCTGCCGCAGCAGATGCACTTTGTTCATCACTTCATGACTGCCGACATAATTTCTGTATCGCGCCGCATGTGCCCGATCAACCGGCTTGCGATACATCTTCGCCAGCAGAATATGCGCAATTGCCCGCACCACCCCCTCCGGCGCGCCTTCCAGCAAATCCGAAAGCCGCACCAGCAGCCGTCCTTGGCGCAATCGAATGGTGTTGTTGACGTTGGCGAACGCGAAGAATTCGACCTTCAACTCCGGCGGGGTCGATCCCGGCCTCAGCTGCCGGTGCTCATCGTGAAAAATTTCAATTAGCCCCTCGCGCACAGTGAAGACAGATTAGCATGCGCTGTTCAGAGAAAAAATACGCGGACATGTTTACTTTTTGTGGTCTCGAGTTTGTCGTTATCGCAAAGCATCAATGGCCATCCCCAGCGAAGCGCAGCGATCCGCCGGCGGAATCGCCGCGGGGAAGGCGAGGGTCCTGCTTCTTGTGATTGCGACAGTCACTCTACCTTCCCGCCCGCCGCTTTCTCAAACTTCTTGTGCTTCGCCGCTTCCTGCTGCTTTTCCAGCAGCTTCTTATGATCGTCTTCCGACTCGTTCAGCGTGTCTAAAGCATTGCTCAGCACAAATTCATATTGGTTCGCTTCCGCGGGGGGGACGTCGGCATTTTTCAGCGCCAGCAGCTTCGCCTGAAACTCGGCGTCGGCATCTATAATCGCCTTCAAGGGCTTGCGAATATCATTTCTGCGATCGATATACGTGTCGATGTTGTCATTCAACTCGTCGTAGATCAAAACAAAATCATCCAGCTTGTCGTGCGTTTGTGGCGCGCGGTTCTTGGTTTTCGGATCGGCGCGCATCTGCTCCATGGCAACCAGCCGTTCCCGCGCAAACTTTACATACAAAGCGAGCCGCTGCTCTGGCTCCCAACTCACATCGCGAATCTGGTCAATCTCTTTCGGCGTAAACGGATCGCGATGCTGCTGTCCCCAGGCAACCGCGCACATAGCGATCACCCAAAAAAGAAAACCGATTCGCCGGACCTTCACTTCTTGCCGCCCTTCGAGAACATGGCCTGCAACAGATCGTCACGGATCTTTTCCAGATGATCGATCGCGCTCTGCACCTGCTGCTGATCTTCGACCGAGACGGCGTGTTTAAGGTCCGCCAGCTTCCGGGCCGCCTTGCGCAGCGCAATCTCACTCTGTTTTTCGTGCTTGTGCGACTGAATCGAGTAGCTGCCGGCCTGCTGGGCGAAGGAAACCACATCGGTTAACGCACCTTTCGCCGCCTCGCTGTCGCCGCTTGCGTAAAATTTGTCCGCCGCTTCCAATTGCCGCTCAGAAACCTTAATGCACAGCGGAGGTCGGTCACGAACCTCAGCATGAGAAATCTGCGCTTTCAATTCATCAATCGTGGGTTCGCCGCGAGCGCAGAGCCCCGCAGGCTCGGCCAGCATCGCCAACATGAAGCCCCAAACCGCAACCCGCCAGATTCCTGGACGCGTCATTGCGAATTCCGTTACTTCTTCGGCTCAATCGCTATCAACCGATGTTTCGCCTGCCACTCCTCATCAGGATACTTCCCGTTGGCGCTATTAAGAAAGAGGTGATAATTTGCCGCCGCTTTCTTGAAATCGCGCAAATGGTCGTACGCCGAAGCTCGCATGAAGTAAGTAATGGCAACCTCGGGCAGCAGCTTGGCGCGTGCATCCAGTGCACGGATCGCCAACTCATAATCCTTATTTTCTCCCGCGGCAAACGCCAGCCCGCCGTAGGCTTCGCCCAGGTCTGGCTTGAGTTTCACCGCCGTAACAAACTCCTGCTGCGCCTCAGAGAAATTCCTTTCTCTCAGCAGCGCCTCCCCCAGCAAGCGGTGCAACTCGGCATCGTTTGCATGGGAGGCAAGCAGCGCACGGTATTCGCCCTCAGCCAAATCATTTTCCCCAGCACTTGTATACAGCTTTGCCAGATCGAGATGCGCGTCTTCATCGCCCGGCGACAGCTTAATCCCGGCCTGCAATTCGGAAATGGCCGCATCCACCTCTCCTTCTGCTGCCAACACTCGTCCTAGCTGAATATGACCGGCGCTGGATGCCGGGTCTTCTCCTACCAGCTTGCGCAGCCACTCCTCGGCTTTGGGAAATCGCCGGCCGCGCATATAAATGTTCGCCAGCCCGATCACCGCGTCTGTCGATTGTGGATCGTCCGCCGCCGCCTGCTTGTATTCCGCCTCCGCATCGGCAAACTTATTTTCCTGTTGTAAAATCTGTCCCATGGAGAGATGGGGTTCGGCTTCCTTGGGTTGAAGCGTCGCAGCCTTCCTATAAGCCCGCAGAGCTTCATCCGGCCGCGATTTTTCCGTCACCTGCGCCAGCGCCAGCCATGCCCGGTACTGGCCTTCCTCGATCTGATCCGTAGGCTTCAACTGAGTTGCCGCTCGCAAGAAAGTGTCAGCGTCCGGCTGGCCGGTTTTCGCTAACTGCAGTCCAAGATTTAGGTTCGCTTCAAAAACATCCGGTTTAGCCGCGACCGATTTTCGATAGGCCGCAATCGAATCGTTGACTTTCCCCAAAGCATTTTCGACGTACCCTAAATCGAACCACCCCACATAGCTCTTCGGCTGCGTCTCAACAAATTTCTGAAGATGTGCTTCAGCCGCCGCATACTCCTGTTGGTCGATCTCGGCTTCCGCATTTCTCAATTCCGCAGGTTCGGAGTCCTGATCTTCGACTTGGACCCGCACGTGATGTCGCCCCCGCCGCGAACTCGATTCGCCCTGGGCAGAAGGTGCATTTTGTTGTGACGATTGAGTGGAGGAGTGCGTTGCCGAAGCCGAAGAAGTCTGCGACGAAGATTGGGCCGCTGAACTCGAATCCTGGGCGCAAACGCACGCGTCCAGCGCAACCAGCATGAGGCACACGGCAATAAATCTATCGGCTCCCATTGGAACGCGCCGCTCCGTTACCGCTGCCCGCGCCATGGCCGCCGTTCAAGACCCGAGCCAGATATTCTCCCGTACAAGAAGAAGGAAGTTTGGCAATCGCCTCGGGCGGTCCAGTACCCACAACCTGCCCGCCACGCGCGCCGCCCTCCGGCCCTAAATCGATCACCCAGTCAGCCGTCTTGATCACTTCGAGATTATGCTCAATCACTAAAATCGATCCCCCTGCCTCGATCAACCGCCGAAACGCCGCCAGCAACTTGCTCACATCATCAAAATGCAGTCCAGTCGTCGGCTCGTCAAAAATGTAGAGCACACGTCGCTTCAATGCATCCTGCCGCGCGGGCCGTCCAGCCTCTCGCCTCGGTTGCAAATGTGCGGCTAGTTTCATGCGCTGGGCTTCGCCTCCCGACAGCGTCGTCGCCGACTGCCCCAGCCGCAGATACCCCAACCCCACTTCATCCAGCACGCTAAGCTTGTCCGTAATCTTGGGAACCTCGGCAAAAAACTTCAGCGTCTCTTTCACCGTCAGGTTCAGCACTTCATGAATATTCTTTCCCCGATACCGTATTTCCAGCACCGACGGCTTGTAGCGCGTGCCTTTGCACTCTTCGCAAATCAATTCCACGTCCGCGAGAAACTGCATCTCGACAGTGACAGTGCCATCGCCCTGGCACGTCTCGCACCGACCGCCCGGAATATTGAAGGAAAAATGCCCTGACGTGAAACCACGCTTTTTCGCTTCCGGCAATGACGCGAACAAGTCCCGTATCGCATCAAACGCTTTGCTATACGTCACCGGATTCGACCGCGGAGTCCTCCCGATCGGCGATTGATCGACCAGCACAACCTCATCAATGAACTCATCGCCCTCCAAACGTTCCCACGTGGCTGTACCCCGCGATGTTCCCGTTGTCTGCTGCTTCTTGCTTTCGCACAGCGCCTGGTAAAGCACCTGGTGCAGCAGGGTCGATTTGCCCGACCCCGAAACGCCGGTAATCGCCACCAGCATGTTCAATGGAACGCAAATATCGACGCCCTTTAAATTATTCGCGCGCACACCCTCTATCTTGATCTGCTGCAATCCCGGCTGCCGCCGCAGCGTCGGAACCTGAATTCGCAATTCCTCCGCAAGATAACGCCCCGTCAGCGAAACCGGATTCTGCACAATCTCGTCGTACGTTCCCGCCGCCACCAGCTCTCCGCCGTTTTCTCCTGCGCCCGGGCCGAGATCCAGAATCCGGTCTGCGGTTCGCATGATGTCCGGATCGTGCTCCACCACCAGAATCGTGTTTCCCAAATCCCGCAAATTGTGAAGAATCTTGATCAGTCGGTACGTGTCGCGCGTGTGCAGCCCAATCGACGGCTCATCCAAAACATAAAGCGTTCCCACCAGCCGTGATCCCAATGAGGTTGCCAGTTGAATCCGTTGTGCCTCTCCTCCCGAAAGCGTCGAGGACAAGCGATCGAGCGTCAGGTATTCAAGACCCACATCATTCAAAAACCGAAGCCGCTCTCGAATTTCCTCGAGCAGTCTTTCTGCAATCTCCGCTTTTTCGGCGCTCAACTTAACGCCCGCAAAAAAATTCGCCGCATCTTCCACGGTCATGCTGCAGACTTCGCAAATATTCTTGCCCTGGATCTTCACCTGGCGCGCTTCCAGCCGCAGCCGCGATCCGCGGCATTCCGGACAAATCGAATACCCGCGATACCGGCTCAAAAACACGCGCACGTGCAGCTTGTATTTCTTGCGCTCGAGATATTCGAAAAATCCGCGCACGCCAAGAAATTTCCCATCGCCGTCAAGAATCGAATCCTGCTGCTCCGGCTCCAGTTCCGCCCAAGGCACGTCCAGCGGAATGTCCATTTGTTTTGCAAACCGCTTCAGCTCCGTGAACATCGGCCGATACTTTGGTTTGTTCCACGGATCGATCGCGCCCGCGCCCAGCGATTTTGTTTTGTCGGGGATGACAAGATCGAGATCAAAGTCGATGGTGTTGCCAAACCCTTGGCATCGTGGACATGCCCCATACGGATTATTAAAAGAGAAGAGCTGCGGCTCCGGTTCTTCATACCGCAGGCTGCAGTTCTTGCATTCGAAGCGCTGCGCAAATCGCCGCCTGGGGCGGACACTGTTGGCCGCCGCCCTATGGTTCGCAGAAGGTTCAGACGGCGAAGCCGGAAACTCGGCAATCTCAAAAATCACCTCGCCCGCTTCGCGGTAGGCCATTTCTACCGCATCCACAATGCGCGACCGCGCCTCCGCGGAAACGCTCAAACGATCCACGAGAAGGAAAACGGGACGGTCGAAATGAATATCGATCAGCGATTCCGGAGTCGAAAACTCAAAAACCTGGCCATCCTGATAGAGCCGGTTGAATCCCGCCTTCCGCAACTCAAACAAACGATCTTTGATTGGTTGGCTCAACCCAGCATCCTCCGGGGCATTCTTTTTCGCCGCCTTGCGCGCGGGCGGCACTCTCTTTAGTCCCTCCTGCGCTTCCACGTGGGCCCGCAGCGGAAATAAAACCTGAACTCGTGTTTCGTTACCGGACTTCAACACTGCGTCGGCGACCTCGTCCACCGTATCTTTCTTTACTTCCTGTCCACAGGTTGCGCAGTAAGTCCGTCCGACTCGCGCAAACAGGAGCCGCAGGTAATCGTAGATTTCCGTTGCCGTTCCGACTGTCGATCTCGGATTTCGTGTCGAATTTTTCTGCCGGATGGCAACCGCCGGTGCAATTCCATCAATGAGGTCCGCATCCGGCTTCTCGATCCGCTCCAGAAATTGCCGCGCATATGCCGACAGCGACTCGACATAGCGGCGCTGCCCTTCGGCATAAATTGTGTCGAATGCCAGCGAGGACTTCCCCGATCCGGAAACACCGGTAACCACGGTCAGCGTATTGTGCGGAACCTCAAAATCCACGTTCTTGAGGTTGTGCACGCGCGCACCGCGAACCACAATGCTTTCATTGGGATTGGGATTGGACATCGATGTGGCAGGCAACTCGTCGATCGCCAACGCGGATCAGGCTGGCCGGACGCGCTGCCAGCGACTTCCGAAACGGCTGCCGAATCTTTCATTATAAAACACAATTTCCTTGCCTCTGGAAGAGTGGTCAGCCGACTTGGGAGTTGGCAGGTCGACCCTCCGAGAGAACTCTCCCCTCGAACCGTTTTCCTCAGATGCTTGTTGGTAATCTACATGATTCACCCTAGTGCCGTGAGCGTTCGTCCGATGTAAGTTCAATTCACCAAGATCAGCAAGAAGCGTGCGGGCAACGAGCGCGCGCTCCAACCCAAAACTTCCGATCGAGGTGCTGTCGGTCTCTTCCCCCGGTCACTAGCCGAAAACTTCCAAGCAGGAGCACCACGATGTCACTCAACTCAGCAGCCGCTTATGGAATCTACTCCGACGATGTGGCTTTGACCGACATCATTCGCACGCTGAACGAGGCTGGCTTCGATAACGAAGACATTTGCATGATGCTCTCGCCTTCGCACCCCATCGCGTCGGTAGTCCGTGACGCCAGCCTCTTTAGTTCCGAGCGCAACGACGACGCGGCCACCGCGGGCATGATCGGCTGGCTCTCGGCCTTTGGCGCTGTTCTCATTCCGACCGTCGGTTTCTTTATTCGTTCGCAGGCATTCCTCCATGCCCTCATGGCCGCAAGAGAAGCCCCGGCGCTTTGTGGCAACGCCCGCACGCTGGTTGGTCTTGGTTTCTCAGAATTCGATGCAAGGAAATACGAGGATCAGTTGCGTCGGCTGGGCGTGCTCGTGTACGTGTCCTGCGGGGAGAGTGCCAAAACTCTATGGGCACAAGAGGTGCTGCGCCATACTGGGGCGCGCGAAACCGCCACGCTTCACGATACGATGCAAGAAATGTTCACCACGATGAGTGCGGCAGCTTCCGCCTGATTTTCCACCCGCGCTGGATTCAGAGAGACACAACCGGTCGCGGTAGCAAGATTAACTGGGGAATCGCCGGGCCTGTAGCAAGCAGTCTTTTTTCGGGAAAAACTCAATCGCCGTTCGTTTCGCGGTCCCGCCGTTTTCCGTAATGGAAAGCCAGTCCAACTCCAAAGACCATAAATCCAACCGGAGGAACCAGCAGCACCAACACCGCCTGGTTCAGTGTCCGCTGTGCATCTTTTGGAGTAGCCCGCGCACTCGCATTGCACATTGCGCAACCCTGTCCGAAGGCCGGCAGGGCGCACAAACACCACATCGCCGGCAGCACGAGGGCGCGCAGTTTGCATGAGATTTTCATAGTTGCGAAAACATTTTCGAAGGCGCCGGACACCTGCGACCTCATCCT
>JASHRB010000184.1 GCA_030037575.1 Candidatus Sulfotelmatobacter sp.
GACGAACTAGGCGAAACCACCGCCGGCGCAGGACCAGAACCGGGCGTATCGCTACGCACCGCAGGTTGAGCTGCAGGCTCCTGTGCAGCCGGACCCGCCCCCGAAGCGGCCGGGGTCCGTACCGTTGCGCTGTCGCGCCTGAGCCGTTGCAGCTCCGCGCGCATTTCTTTTGCGCTCTGAAAGCGCAGGTCGCGGTCCTTCTCTAACGCGCGATTGATGATGTCTTCCAGCCGCGAAGGAATATCGCGGTTAAAACGCACTACCGGCGGCGGATCGGAATCGAGGATGGCTTTGAAAATAAGCGCCGAGGTCTCGCCATGGAATGGGAGCGTGCCGGTCGCCATTTCATACAGAACCGCTCCGAAGGAGAACAAATCCGTACGGGCATCGAGTTCCTTGCCTTTGGTCTGTTCCGGCGACATGTAGGCGATGGTTCCAATTGTGGCGCCGGGACTGGTCAGGTGTTCTTGGCTGCCGATGGTCGCCCCCGGCTCCGCGCCATCTGTTGCCGAAACAACTTTGGCCAGACCAAAATCGAGAATTTTCGCATGCCCTCTCTTGGTGACGAAAATATTGGCTGGCTTGATGTCGCGGTGCGCGATGCCTTCGGAATGCGCCGCGTCCAGCGCGTCCGCAATTTCGATGGCCAGAGTCAGGATAAGCTCGGTTTCCATCGGCTGGCCCGCGATCTTGTGCTTCAGCGTCATGCCATCCAGAAACTCCATGACGATGAAAGCCTGCTCGTTCTGTTCATCGATTTCATGAATCGTGCAGATGTTGGGATGATTCAGCGCCGAGGCCGCTCGGGCTTCGCGTTGAAAACGGGCTAAGGCCTGCGCGTCCCGGGCAACCTCAGCAGGCAGGAATTTGAGCGCGACAAAACGGCCGAGCCTGACGTCCTCCGCCTTGTACACGATGCCCATGCCTCCGCCGCCGAGTTTCTCGACGATGCGGTAGTGCGAGACGACCTGGCCGATCATGGGGTTAAATCTTAGAGTTAGCGGCAAGGCAAGTCAACGATGGGAAGAGGGTTTGGAGCGGTCTCGACGCGTCAGTGGGCATAAAATCCCGCGGGTGTTGAAGAAGTCATTGAGCTTGGCGGGTGACGTTTGGCGAAAGCATGTCGGCTAGACAACAGCCCAAGAACAGTGGAGAAACCACGGATGTCGACGCTCGCGAGCTCAGAAGATAAATTTCAGTGCAAATTGAATCAAGCGCGGATTGTTCACGATTTGCGTAATTTGCCCAAACCCCGGCGAATCCGTGGTGGTGCCTGGAAAGGCAAACTGTGGATGATTGAAGACGTTAAAGACTTCGGTACGAAACTCGAGCTGGGTGGATTCGTAAACCTTGAACGTCTTAAATAACGAGGCGTCGAAGTTGACGAAGTCCGGTCCATACAGTGGAGTTCTTGAGGCGTCACCCAATACTCCCGCGGCTGGATCGACGAAACAGCTGGTGTTAAAGAATTCCTGCACGGTTGGGTGACTCAGCTTGCCGCCGCACACTTGATCCGGACGATTGCCAAGGTAGCCGAGCTCAGTCCCAGAGTTGTTCACGCCCGTAGACAGGCCCATGGGGAATCCTGACGCAATATGCGCTATGACATTCGTTTGCCAGTTGCCGATTAGGGCCTGAGTAAGGCCGGTTGCGGACGAGCCGAAATGGGCTCCCTTCCCGAAGGGCAACCGATATAGCACGCTGGCTGACAAATTATGAGTTTGGTCGACAACGCTCAATCCTTTATCTGTATATCCAGGAAGGACAAGAGGGTAATATGCAACCCCGACCAGTGAACCGAGGTCATCGTTGAGGCCATTATCAAATCCTTTTTCATAGGCATAAGACAGCAACAAATAGAGACCGTTCTTATACGCCTTTTCCGCCTTGACCTGTAAGGAGTCATAGCGGGCGAGCCCTCTGTCGAGCACTCCGATTATGTAGTAGAACTGCGGATAAGGACGCAAGTCAGTAGGATCAATTTGCGGATTTGGTGGCGCCGTGTTCAGGTTCCATTCAGCGGTTTGAAGGTGACTGGCCCGAGAACCCACATACCCCACCGTCAGGACGATATTCGAGGGGAGCTCACGCTGCACATTCAGATTGAACTGCTGAACCATCCCGAGTCTGAAATTCGTGTTTTGGCTGTACACATTGCCACTCAAGTCGTTGGGGTTGGGCTTTACCGGAACAGGAAAACCTTGAGAGAGAGTTGTCGTAGGGGTAATATCGTCGGTCTGGAACGCGTACGTACTATAAAACGGCGGGTTCAAATCCAAACCTTCAGCTCCTAAGTTCCAACCCGCGTCATACAGAATCCCATACCCTGCTCGGATCGAATTCTTTCTGGACAACGGACTAAAACTTATACCTACTCTCGGTTCGAACCCCAAGTGGTAAGAGCTGAGACCGACAGTCTTGCTTGCATTTACGCCCGCGATCAAGAGCTTTCCCGTGGCAAAATCAAAGTTAGAATATCGATTCTGGGCCTCAACCGTTGGTGTCGTATAGTTCCAGGCTAAACCCAGTTGTACTGTTAAGTTTGGTTTCATTCTCCAACTGTCCTGGAAATACGGCCTAAACTCCTTCCAGCGTCGTCCCGAAATTGCGCCTGCGAATTCGTTATCATGTTCGCCGCCCGCGGGAATGCCCAGAAGAAAACTGGCGATAGGATTACCTGTGGCCGAATTCAGTGAACCACTTAGAAAGCCGGCGGTAAACAGATTGTCGAAAGACAACTCGCCCATGGGGAAAGCATCACCCAGTTCGTTGAGTTGAAAAAATCGAACTCCCATGCCCATGGAAAACGAGTGAGGTCCATGGACCCATTCGAAGTCGTCCGAATAGTGAAACACGTTGGTTCCATCCTGAATGGGAGAGAAGCCGCGATCGCCAAGGCCCCAATAACCCTCGTTGAATTGAGTATTCAGGAATCCGCTGCTGAAGTAGGTGCCGAGATTTGCGTTTGGAATTCCCAGC
>JASHRB010000185.1 GCA_030037575.1 Candidatus Sulfotelmatobacter sp.
GAGAACGTCTCGTTCGTTGTCTCGTTCCTGATGGAGACGCTGTATTCTTTGTCGCCATCATATGTGACCCCGGCAGAAAATTTGTCGCCGGGGGCGATGGACACGTCGCTGATCACCACGGTGTTCAATGGATAGAACTCGTACCAGACGTAGTAATAAGGCTTGCTCCCGATGCAATCGGCGTCGGTGCCGGTTTGCTCGACGGTGTTCGAGCTCCAGCCGTCGATTCCCACCCACTCCGAAGAATCGGTGTCGGGAGTTTTCCGGCAATCGACCGAGTGCACGATCCACGAACCCTGCACGTAGGTGAAATCGGAGCCAGTGACGGCGTAACCCGTCCATATGGTGTTGTACGAAACGGTAACGTGGCGCAGCGGATCGTAGTAAGGCGGGCGAGTTCCGGGAGCTACGATTCGCGGGCGGTGGAGGCGGGAGATGATTGTTTGCGCATTTGATGCAGCGCCGGTTGAAAGTTGCGCGATGGCCGGCAACACGGCGAGCACAAAAACAAATCCTGAGACGGGCAAGCGGCCGGACAGCATAATCACTCCTGGGATGAAGGACCGCGTTTGATTGCGGTGCGCTGGGATCGGATCATTGTATAGGCAGGAAAGGTGATTGGGAATGGGGGCGCGGGAAGTATCATACCGATTCTGATGCGCACCAAACGTGCGTTTTATGCCTCACAAAAGACGAGGTAGTTCGCACCGCGCGGCGCCCGGGTCCTTCGCTTGTCCAAAGACGTTTGTTCAGGATGACAAGCAAAAGATGACCCTTGCCACAGCAGGTTCGTCACCGCCGCTTGGTGCGGCTCAGAATGACATCGCGTGGGTTCGGTCTCAGCCGGTGAAGGCGGCGCAATCCATGCCCCGCCTTCGTTTGCTACCAGCCGATTCTGAATCGCTATTCAGAATCCCAGGTGACGGTGAAGCTAGAGCCATCGGAGGTCAGGACCGATGGTACGGCTTCATCCGCGCCGCTGTTGCCGTTGACCATGAGCGACCGAAACACATCGGAGCCGAAGTCGCTGATCGGACCGGTTATTCCTGAGTCGGAGGCATCGTTGGTGCCGGTAACATCGGAATAATCCTGACCAAAGTCGACGGTACGGAAATCGGAGAGCGGCAGGATGCCTCCGCTGTTGGTGCAGCAGGGCGCTTCCGCGATCCATTCCGCGGAGGAACGCTTCGCACCGGAAACATGCCCGGCCTTGGTGAAGCTCTTGCCGGTAGTTTTGTTCTTGATGGCTATGGTGAACTCCGTACCGCTGTCCCAAACCACTTCAGCCGTCATGACGTCGCCCGGAGTCACTTTGATGCTGGAAATCAGAACCGAGGCCGCCGGATAGAACTCATACCACGCGTAATAAGAAGGGCTCTTGCCATCGCAGTCGGAATCGGTCCCGGTTTGCTCGACGGTGTCGGAAGTCCATCCGTCGATGCCCACCCAGAATGCGGCGTAGGTATTGGGAGTCTTAGTGCAGTTGACAGTGGGAATCACCCACGAGCCTTTGGCAGAGGTAAAGGAAGTTCCGGTAACGGCGTAACCGCTCCAGTTGGTGCTTTCTTCGACAGTGACATTGTCGACCACATACGCGGGGACCCCGGGATAAACTTTGCGCGGAGCACGTTGACGCGGCACGACGACCGATGCAGCGGGTTGAAATGCCGAAACGTTGGGAACCTGGGCAAGGGCAGGCACGATGGCCAGTGCTAATAGACTTCCGAAGCCTTTCGCTAGCATAGAACGCTGATCCTTTCCCACCCGGGACGTTGACGAGCGGTCCTGGAGTCCTGCCATTTTAGCCGGAAACCCGCGCAGGTCGAGGCAGTTGGTTGTAAATTGTTCGAGAATTGTGAGTGCATGGGCTTAAGACTTCTGACCGATCCCTTGTTCAAGATGGACGCTTGGTTGGAGAAGCGCATTCGGGGGGGCACTACGATTACGAATAATCGAGCGAGATGGAGGATGATTTGCCGGTTTCTGCTAGCGCGAAACGGGTCGTAAATGTTACGGACGAGGGCGATCAGGCCGAACCTGGGTTTTGCCGCCGCCCAAGGTTCGACAAAATCGGAACAGCGAATTTTTTTTCGGGCAAGATGCATAGCACGCTGCTGACCCCTGCTGTTCGCCGCCGTGGCCGACTTCGTTCATTCCGCTGCGCTCGCCGATCGGGCCTACATCGTAAAATCCCAGGCCGTACAATGACCGGCCTGAACATTTGATCAAGCGTTGATTGTGACCCTTACTTGCCCGCATAGAGAAGGGCCAACAAGTTCTCGTATGCTTCGCCGTCGAGTTGATTCCGCTGCTCGGGGGGTGTTGCTCACATCGACCAACGCTGCGCTGCCACGCGGGAGATTGTTCGGAGGCAGCGAAGATAAAATCAGCAGGTTTCGAAGGGGCATTTTCCCTGTGCATGTTCAAGAAAGGGGATAACCGCGGCGGAACTACGCCATGCAAAATAATTTTGGAGCAGGCGAGAAGAGATTTTTGCGAGGGAAACCCTTCGCCCCGCCCGAAGACAACGGTTGCGTGCAGAATGACGCGCTTGCATGGCCCGCGACCGAGACCAGTCCGCTAGAGATTTTTTTTCGTCCACTGGTCGACGCGGTCGAGGGCCTGCTGCAAGTTCTCGAGAGAGTTGGCGATGCTGAAGCGCAGATAGCCTTCGCCGAAGGCTCCAAAAGAAGTACCCGACAGCGCAGCGACGCCGGCTTGTTCGAGCAAGGTATCGGAGAGCGGCTTCGATTTCCATCCGGTTTGCTTGATGTTGGGAAAGACGTAAAACGCGCCGTGTGGCATGCGGCAGGAAAATCCTCTGATTTTGTTGAGACCGGCGACAAAAACGTCGCGGCGGCGCTTGAACTCCGCGCACATGTGATCAACGGACGATTGATCTCCGCGCAACGCTTCGACGCCGGCGATTTGCGTGAAGCTCGCGGTGCAGGAATTCGAGTTGGTCATGAGGCGTGTGATGTGGGTGGCGAGATCGGCGCGCATGACCCCGTAGCCCATGCGCCATCCGGTCATGGCGTAGGTTTTGGAGAAGCCGTCAAGGAGAATTGTGCGTTCCTGCATGGCAGGAATCGACATGATGGAGAAATGCTCGCCTTCGAACAGCAGGCGGCTGTAAATCTCGTCAGACAGAATAAGGATGTTGCGGTCGCCGATGACGCGAGCGACCTGCTCGACATCTTTGCGCGGCATGACACCCCCGGTGGGATTGTGTGGAGAATTCAGAACGAGGAGTTTGGTGCGGTCGGTGATGAGAGAAGCAAGTTCGTCGACGTCGAGGGAAAAGTCGCGGTCTTCGCGGAGCGGGATGGGCACGGCTTTACCGCCGATGTAGTGAATCATCGACTCGTAAATGGGGAAGCCGGGGTTGGGATAGATGACTTCATCTCCTTCATCAATTAACGCGATAATCGTAAAGAAAATAATAGGCTTGCCGCCAGGGACGACGACGACTTCTTCGGCGGCAACCTTGACCCCGCGGGTGCGGCTTACATAGTCGGCGACGGTTTGGCGGAGTTCGGGAAGACCGGCCGAGGGGCCGTAGTGGGTCCATCCCTTGTGGAGCGCGTCGACGGCGGCTTCGACGACGTCCGAAGGGGTATCGAAATCGGGCTCGCCGATTTCGAGGTGGATGATGCTCTTGCCCTGGCGCTCAAGCGCACGCGCTTTGTTGAGCACTTCGAAAGCGGTTTCGGTGCCCAGCCGCGACATGCGGCGGGCGAGTTGAAGTTCGTATTGGGTGGTGGATGGCATGAAGCGAACACTCCCGGAAAGCCTCAGGCATTATACGACGCGGGGTTCGCTGAGCGTTCGGAATCGATTATGAAGCTTTATTCCGAGACGCTGTGCTCTTCGTTTTGGGCACGGAGAACGCGATCGACCGAATAGGGGGCCCGATGGCGCGGCTCGTGGTAGTGACGCACCTGCATCTCGCCGAGCAGGCCGATGGCGAGCAGATTTAAACCGCCGAGCAGCAGACCCAAGGCAAGCATCATAAGTGGACCATGTGTGGTCATGACGTGAACGCCGCGCAGAAACTTTTCGGCGCCCAGCCAGGCCACGAGCGCGCTGCCGCCGGTGAGACAGACCATGCCCAAGGTCCCGAAGAAATGCAACGGACGGGAGAGATAACGAAGCAGGAAGCGAATGGTAATGAGATCGAAGAAGACGCGAAAAGTGCGAGAGATGCCGTAGTGCGATGCTCCGCGCTCGCGGTTCACGTTGCGGATGGGCACTTCGCAAATGGAGGCGCCATACCACGACGCTAATGCAGGAATGAAGCGGTGTAACTCGCCGTAGAGCGGAACCTGCTCGAGAATTTCGCGTCGATAGGCCTTGAAAGTCGTGCCGAAATCGTGAATGTTCACACCGCTCAATTTGGCCATGAGCCAGTTCGCAACGCGGGAGGGAAAACGGCGCATCCAGAAATTGTCGATGCGGACCTTGCGCCATCCGCTGACGATGTCGTAACCGGCGGCAATCTTTTCGAGGAATAAAGGAATGTCCGCGGGATCGTGCTGCAAGTCGCCGTCCATGGCGATGATGTACTCGCCGCGGGCGTGGTCGAATCCGGCGGCCAGTCCGGCAGTCTGGCCGAAGTTGCGGCGAAGCTTTACAACCGTGACGCGGCTGTCGACGGCAGCGATCTCGCGCAGCATGGCGAACGTGTGGTCGCTCGATCCATCATCGACCAGAACAATTTCGAAGCTCTCGCCCGCGGCTTCCATGACCGCTTTGAGCCGGTCGTAGAGATCGGTGACATTCTCCTGCTCGTTATGGAGCGGGACCACAATCGAATATTTTGGCACGGTACTTTAGATTATAGCGTGAACTGCGCCGGGTGCAGACTGAATTTGCAGTAGCCTAAGGTAATGATGCCAGGCGCCGCAGGGAATTCGGCCCGACTTCGTCGCTTAAGGGCGAGATCTTCGAGCTGCTTTTCGCCGCACTCCGGAAAAAAGGCCCTGATACGAAGCGCGCTGGACGCTTTCGAACGCCAGAACAGGAGACCTTAACCCTGGTCTTTAACCCTGATCTTTCAGCTTCAATTTCGATTTGTTTTCTTCTATGAACTTCCCTAATTCTTCGGCGGCGGCGAGCAGGCGGTTCCACTGCTCGTAGTAGAGAGTGACCGGGAAGCGGCCGAGGCCGTAAACACTAACTCCGCCTTTTTCGCCGACCTTGAAGATAAGATCGCCGCTGCGCTTCTTGGTCTCGACCTCTTTTTCCAACTGCGCCAAACGTGCTTTCAGTTCCTCGTAAGACGGTTCAGACATGATGCTCCTCGAACGTGAGTTTGAAACACCCTGCCTAGCCTACGCTTGTTTGTAAGAATAGTAACCTGTCTGGGAATTGCCACATGGAACGTAACCGTTATAGGCTAAAGAGGATCTGGGAATTCAGGCTTTGTGGAATCATTCCGAGGGGCACCTCCCTTCTTCCCGTGATGGTTTCGATCGGTTCTCGCCGTCAAGGGTAGGCTTCGCCGCGCCCCAAAAGGGGCCGCTTGACCGCTCCGGGCCCGCTGCGAACGCCGCTCCACCAGGGAAGGAAAGCGGAAAAAAGGAAGCTTCTCGCTGGCGGGTGCCTGGCGAATCGAACGAGTCGAACTGCAATCGCAGCAGGGCGAGATGCACGTCTATCTCGCCCACCAGGACAAGGTGCAGTGCCCTGTTGGGAATGCAGGCCCCCCTTCGCCCGTACGATCATCAAGCCGAGCGGCAATGGCCACCTGCATACCGGTCAGTACCGCACCATGCTGCATGCCGAACCGCCGCGCAGCCAGTGTAGCGTGCAGTGGCGTGCGCGTGGTGAAGCTGCCCTGGGCTGAGGCCAACCGCCGCTTTACGGCACTGCTGGAGGCCATGGTCATTGCTTGGCTGAGACATGCGAGCCAGAAGGCGGTGGGGGAGCGGTTGCGGCTGAGCCGGGATGAGATTCACGGCATCATGGAACGGGCTGTGGAGCGCGGTTGGCGCGGCGCCAGGCAGAAAAGATTCCTCCCTGGGAGCGGATCTTCGCGGGGGAGCGATTCGCTGACTGCGTTGGTTATCTGGTGGCGTAGGTAATGGGTAAAGGACACGGCTCGGGGATTCCATAACCAAGCGAACTTTCTTAAGGTGATCTACTTCCATGGTGGCCTGGATCTTGCTCCCTCATCCACCGAATAGCCGAAAGACCGCGGTTGATAACTTTGTTTCGACCTTCAGCGGCACGCATCACGTGACGCCGCGGGCGCTCGCGGCAAAGCCGGGATTCCAGTTTATGACTTTGAAGGGGAGTACGGTGTTTTCGTCGGGGGCCAAAGACTGAACCCAAAAGGCAATCTCCGCGGCGCTTTCGTAAAACAATGTAACGATACAACCGCTCGCCATAGGCGACAATCAGACTGATAGAATTGCTTAGTTTTTTTCGCGACTTTTTAGTGGTGCACGCAGTGCAACTTTATATCGCTGATGGGTTTTGAATTTTGAATAGACTTTAAGATCGTTTGCAGAGAGCGAATTCGGGTTCAGGAGACATGCTTGTCCATAAAACCTTCGTCCCTGCCGGTGGCAGGAATGATTCTGTACGCTTGTTCCTTGCTGGCGGCTCAGACCTCGACATCCACCGGCACCCCGCCTGCCTCGCCGCAGACTCCTGCGGGCACGCCGGCGTCAGCGCAACAAACTTCGCCGCCGGCGAGTTCTTCCAGCTCGACTAACCAGCAGAATTCTCAGGAGAAGGAAAAAGATGAAGGAGTGCTGGGGGAAACAGTCCAACAAAAAACTCCCCCGAGTCCGGAGACTCAAAGCGGGACATCGAAGGATCGGCTGTTCTATGCGCTGCCGAATTTTCTAACGCTGGAAAACGGCAGCACGCTGCCGCCACTCACGGTGAAGCAGAAATTCGCGGTTGTGGCGCGCGGCTCATTCGATTACGTGATCTGGCCGTGGTACGGGTTTCTGGCGGGCCTGAGCCAGGCGGAAAACAGCGAGCCCGGTTACGGCCAGGGCGCGCAAGGTTACGGGAAGCGCTATGGCGCAGCCTTCGCCGACGGCACCATCGAAAACTTCATGACGCAAGCGGTGCTGCCCTCGGTTTTGCGCCAGGACCCGCGATATTTTCAGCTGGGGCACGGAAGCTTTTGGCATCGCACGTTCTATGCGGCTAGCCGCAACATTGTGACCCGAACAGATTCCGGGCACTCACAGTTCAACTATTCCGAAGTGGCAGGAGGAGCAATCGCGGCCTTCATTTCTACTTACAGTTATCACCCGGCCGCGGACAAGACCGTCTCCAACACAACCAAAGTATGGGGAACGCAATTCGGATATGACGCCATCACGCTGGTGGTGAAAGAATACTGGCCTGATATCCGGCGCAAGATGGCGCGTAAGAAGAAAGATGGCGCGCCGCAAGCTGCGAGCGCAGCGCCTGCCAATTCGGTGAATCCCTGAGGCACGCGCGTTCAGCACGAGCCGTCTTCCGGTTTGAGAATTATGCCTTGACTGGTGCGGCTGTTCATGATGACGCGGAGCGGAGCCTGTATGCGCAAGTGGCGGACGTACCCGTTCTCCCCTATCGCCGACCGCTCGCCGAGCCACCGCCAGTCGATGGTTCCATCTCCCCCATCCGGATTGACGGTGAAATAGCCAACCTGAAACGCCGTTAGATTCTGGAAGAAGTGACTGCCCTGCGAAGGCGTGACGCGAAAATCGTGGAAGCCAGCTTCCACGATCACACGAGCCCCGGAGATTTCATCCCATTCGACCGGAATTCCGAGCCAGGGATCGTTCGATCCCCAGCGGCCGACACCGATTAGAAGATAAGGGCGATTTTCGGAATTGAGCATGCTGTTGAAATGCGCAACGGCTTCCGCGACCTCATGGCTGCGGCCGCGCTCGAAGCGCTGCGAGTCGACAACGACAATATCGCGGAGATTTTCGATGCGGCCATTGCCGAGGACCTTGTTCGATTG
>JASHRB010000186.1 GCA_030037575.1 Candidatus Sulfotelmatobacter sp.
GCCTTTGTTTTACTTTGTGGCGGTGGGCCTGGGCTACATTTTGGTGGAGATTGCCTTTATACAGCGCTTCGTGCTTTTCCTCGGTCATCCCACCTATGCCTTGACGGTGGTTATTTTCTTGCTGCTGCTATCGAGCGGCGCCGGAAGCCTCGTTTCCCGGCTGTGGCTGGCCGGCTGCGAAAGCATCTGGATGCCCCTGGCGCTGGTGATTGCCGCCATTACGGTTGACACATTCCTTTTGCCGCGCCTGCTTCCCGCCTGGGTGGGAATGCGGTTTTCTCGCCGGCTCCTCATCAGCGGCATGTTGCTGGCGCCGGTAGGATTTGTGATGGGCATGCCCTTTCCTGCCGGTTTGCGCGCATGGACCACGCCGCCTTCCGGGGCGGACCGCCCGGGCACAGACAGCCAAGAAAACGCCGTGGAATGGGCCTGGGCCATGAACGCCGCCGCCAGCGTGCTAGGCTCGGTGCTGGCCATGGTCATGGCCATTCAGTTTGGCTTGACCATCACCCTCGCTTGCGGAGCCGCCGCTTATTTTTTCGCCCTGTTACTCCTTTCATCCCTGCACCCGCAACGCTCTTAAGAACCTGCCCGCGCTTTGCTATCATGCACCGAGGGGCGGTGTGTGAAAGCTGTTCCGTCTGTCACTGTTTTAAGAAGCGGCGGTAGAAGGAAATTATTTGCCGAGCCAGAAGCAGCTCCAATGGTCTCAACTTCGCGTGGGCCTGACGGTGATTTTTGCCTCGGTCACTCTGGCGATTCTGCTGTTTCTGATGTCGGGAACCGGCGGCCTGCTTACCCGGCGCATCACCTTATATTCCTACTTCGACAATGCCAGCGGTTTGCGCGTGGGCGCCCCAGTTCGCCTCAGCGGAGTGGATATCGGCAACGTGGTCGGGATCCGCGTGGTCGCGGATCGGGACAGGCAGCTCACGCCCGTCGAAGTCACGATGAAGGTGAGCACCAAATACGGATTCAACCTGCGCCGCGATTCCGTGACTTCTCTCGATACCGCAGGGGTGCTCGGCGAAACCTACCTCGATATTGATAGTTCGCAGGCCGTCGGTCCCCGCGCCCGCGATGGCGACACGCTGCTCACGCACGTGCATCCCGATTTCAACGAGGTCGTCCGCTCCAGCGAGAGCACGCTGCAAAACATGGACGCTCTGCTCAAGCGCGCCGATCGCATTCTGGCTTTCGCGGAAAGCGGCAAAGGTTCCCTGGGAAAGCTGATCTACGATCCCTCGCTCTACGACCGCCTCTCCGAAACCACCAAGGAGTTCGAAGCCATGGTTGACCAGATCGCCAAAGGTCAGGGGAGCCTGGGCGCCTTGATCAACAGCAACGACGCCTACAACAAATTTGTCGCTACGCTCGATAAAATGAACGCCGTTGCCGACGATCTGCAGGCCGGCAAGGGCACCGCAGGAAAATTTCTGAAAGATCCGACTCTCTACAACAACGCCAACGATACCATTGCGAATTTGAAGCAGATCACCCATGACATCGACAGCGGGAAAGGAACTTTAGGCAAACTGGCCAAAGATCAGGAACTGGCCGATAAGATCGATACCATCATTACGAAGCTGGACGCCATCACTACGGCGCTGGAGGCGGGGCAGGGAACCGCCGGGAAATTCCTCAAAGACGAATCCCTGTACAACAACGCCAATCAGGTTTTGACCGAGACCCAGGTGTTTCTCACGGCTTTCCGGCAAAATCCGAAAAAGTATCTCAGCATCAAGCTGCACATTTTCTAGTTGACCGTCATCCTGGGCCAGCGGCCTTTGCGCAGCCAGCGATCCGGGCGAGCCGCGCTGCGAAATCACGGGTCGGGCTCGCCTCCCGATCCAACTGCACGGCCAGCGATCAGCTCAATTCTTGGTCGATTCCGCCTGTTCGTGCGCGTGGTAGCTCGAGCGCACCAGTGGCCCGGATTCGACGTGGCGGAAGCCGAAGCGCAGCGCCTGAACGCGCAGTTCGCGAAATTCGTCCGGCGTGTAGAACCGCGCGACGGGCAAGTGGTCGCGGGAAGGCCGCAGATACTGGCCGACAGTCAGAATATCCACGCCCCGCTCCCCCAGGTCGTGGAAGACTTCAAGCAACTCCTCGGTCGATTCGCCAAGGCCCACCATCACACCGCTCTTCGTCACCATTCCGGGAGAAAGTTGCTTCGCCTTGGCCAGAAGCGACAAAGTTCGCTGGTAACGAGCGCCGGAACGCACGGCGCGATACAATCGCGGCACGGTTTCGGTGTTGTGATTCAGAACGTCGGGTCTGGCGTCGAGCACGATCTGCAACGGCTCTTCCCCTCCCTGGAAGTCCGGAATCAGCACCTCCACCCGGCAGCCCGGGCTTAACTCCCGAATCTCCCGAATCGTTTCGGCAAAAATCCTTGCTCCGCCGATGTTGTGATCGTCGCGATTCACGCTGGTCACCACGGCGTGTTTCAAACCCAAGGTGGCGACCGCCTGGGCTACGCGCCGGGGCTCATCCCAGTCGATCGGCTGGGGACGGCCTTTGGGAACCGCGCAGAATCCGCACCGCCGGGTGCATACCTCGCCCAGCAACATGAAGGTCGCGGTCTTGTGGTTCCAGCACTCGCCGATGTTCGGGCACTGTGCCGACTCACAAACCGTGTGCAATCCCAGCCCGCGCGCCAACTTTTTCAGATCGTGGAAATTGTCGCCAAGCGGAGCTTTCGCTCGCAGCCACTGCGGCTTCGGCAGGCGTAGCGGGGGCGCGAGATCGATCTGGATCAGTTGGAAATGACCGGCCATCGACTTGATTTTATCAGTTCACGCGACTTCGACTAACCCATAGGCGTGCTGCCAGCGCGCTCGCATGGCATGAAGCGCTTGGCGTATCTCCCCCTGCGTGATTTCCCGGTTCGGCCCAGCCATGACGGCGGCAGCTTCGCGTTTGGCAAGCTCCAGTAACTGCCGGTCGCGAATCAAATTCGCCAGGTGAAAGCTGGGCATTCCCGCCTGCCGGGTGCCGAAAAATTCTCCCGGCCCGCGAAGTTCGAGATCGAGTTCGGCGATGTGAAAGCCGTCATTGGTTTTTATCATCGCATCCAACCTCCGCTCACCTTCTTCCGACACTTTGCTCCCGGTCATCAACACGCAGTACGATTTGGCGGCGCCGCGCCCAATCCGCCCGCGCAACTGATGAAGCTGGGCCAAGCCAAATCGCTCGGCGTGCTCAATCACCATCAGGGTGGCGTTGCATACGTCTACGCCCACTTCGATCACCGTGGTCGCCACCAAAATCTGCAACTCGCCCTTCTGAAACATACGCATGACCTGCTCTTTCAACTCGGGATCGAGGCGTCCGTGCAGCAGCCCAACTTTCAAATCGGCAAACACTTTCCCGCTGAGTTCACGATACATTTTGACGGCAGCTTTCAATTCGGTTTCTTCGTTCTCCGCGATGACCGGATAAACCACGTAGGCTTGAT
>JASHRB010000187.1 GCA_030037575.1 Candidatus Sulfotelmatobacter sp.
GGATGAACTTTATGGCGACGGCGATGGCGGGAAAAGATCCGGGGCAGTTTCAGCCGGCTGCGGACATGCCGGTGAGCGTCAGCCAAAAATTGGATACGCCGGATGCTGCGGCGGGTGGAGATGAGACCCAGTGAGCATTTCTGTTCGAGCCCGGACGATCGCGTGAAGTGCGGCTTGGCCTGGGGCAAGAGTAAGAATCGCCGCCGGTTCACATCATGAAGCTTTTCTTCCGAATGGCGATGCTGGCCATGGTCATGCTGCTGGTGGCGATGCTGTCGGCGGTAACGGCCATGCGATTCGCGATTCATGGACAGGAGGTCAAAGTGCCGGCGGTGGTCGGACTGACTCCGCTGGAGGCGGAGCGCGCCGTGGCCGGACTGGGGCTGCAAGTGGATGTGGAGCGGCAATACTACAGCCCGCAGATTCCCGAAGGAAGAATCATGAGCCAGCTGCCGATCCCCGGCACCAGGGTACGGCGGGGATGGGCATTGCGCGTGGCGCAGAGCATGGGGCCGCAACGGGTGTCGATTCCGGATGTGACCGGCGAGAGCGAGCGCGCCGCGGAGTTGAACATTGTGCGGCGCGGCCTGGAACTCTCGTCGACGGCGGAATTGCCCACGGCGACATTGCCGCCGGAGGAAGTGATGGCCCAGAGTCCTCCGGCGAACGCGAGCCAGGTGGCTGCACCAAAGACTAGCCTGCTGTTGAGCGCAACCCCGGGTCCGGCGGCCTATGTGATGCCCAGTTTCCTGGGGCAAGGGCTGGGTGGCGCGAGCAAAACGCTTCAGGATGCGGGCTTCCGCTTGGGAAATGTGAGCGTAGCCCCGCCGCTGGCAAATGCGCCGGGTGCCGCTCCGGCCGCCGGGGCGGGCTCGCCCGGGAGTGCGCCCCCCGCCCCGTCGGAGAGGGCGCCCGCGCAGGCAACCCCTTCCGGCATCATCGTTTCGCAAACCCCGCCGGCGGGACAGAAAGTTTTTGCGGGCGCGGTGGTGAACTTTGAAGTACGGTAGCTCGTCCAGGGGCGCTGCAGCCCGCCGGGCGGGGCGACGGGTTCATCCCAGCCTCTCGAGGATGGCGGCGAAGAATCCGTCACAGGGATGAACACCGGGAATGGTTCGCAGATAAGAGCCGCGCGTGAGAGAGGCGGGCGGCCAGAGGAGCTCGCCTTCTTCTCGCAGACGATCGAGTTCCACGCGGCAATCGAGCAGGCGGAAAGACGAATCTTGGAGGAGCGCGCGCTCGACCACATGCTCGTTCTCTTCCTTTTCCAGAGAACAAGTCGAGTAAATCAGACGGCCTCCCGCCGAAACCTGCTTCATGGCGGCTTGGAGAATTTCGCGTTGTCGATCATGCAGGTCGCCCAGATCTCCAGGCTTAAGACGCCACTTAATTTCCGGGTGGCGGGCGAGAGTTCCCGTGCCCGAGCAGGGTACATCTGCGAGGACGCGGTCGAAGGATCTGCGGAAAGGCAGATGGCGGGCGTCGGCGGCAATCACTGCGATGCGGAGCCGGCCATCAGTTTTTGTTTTTTCGGTTGCCAGAATCTTTCGCAGCACACGCGCCCGATGAGGATGTAGCTCGACGGCGGCCATCTCGGCGCCGGGATTGCGATCGGCCAGGGCAAGAGTTTTGCCGCCGGGGGCGGCGCAGCAATCGAGCATGCTCGCCGCGCGACCGACCAGCAATGCCACCAGCTGCGAAGCCTCATCCTGAATCGCGCACAGGCCGTTGTTGAGGGCCACGGTTTTTGCACCATCTCCGCTCAAGATTTTTCTTGCCGAGGCCAACAGCTCAGGGGAAGCGAGTTGCATGCCCTCGGCCCTCAGTAGCTCCTCGGCTGCGGGGTGACGAAGGCGAATTGCGGTTGCCGGAGTGGATTGATCGCAGCGGCAGATTTCCCGCGTGGCCTCGATACCATAATCGCGAACCCAGCGTTCGACAAGCCATAGTGGATGGGCGTTGTTCGCGGCCAGATCTTTGGCGGAAGAGCCATCGAGTGCCGACCGCGAAGCTTTGCAACCGGGCGTTGCAGCCGCGGCGAGTTTGCGCAGCACCGCATTGACGAAAGGCGCCGCCGAGCGCTTGCCCACAAGCTTGACCAGTTCTACGCTTTCATCGACGGCGGCACGAGCGGGAATGCGATGGAGACAGCGCATTTGATACACAGCGAGCCGCAGAGCGGTGAGAACTTCGAGGTCGAGTTTGACGAGCGGTTGCGCCGAACGGGTGGCGATTTCGGAATCGAGAAGCGACTGCCAGCGCAGAACGCCCATGACCAGTTCAGTGGCGAGATGATGATCGATTTCCGACAGCCGATCGTAAGCTCGCGAATGAAGCAGGTCGGATGCGTAGGAAGACTCGCGTTCGACGCGTAACAGCATTTCGAACGCCGCTGCCCGCGCGGGAGAGGGGGACGAGTCCGCTTTTCGATATTTCGACTTCACAACTTCAGTATGAGGCAACGCATCCGGTCGCGGGAAATTTGCTTGGCCAGGATTATGAACCCAATACTTCTCCTGGGCGCGGCCGATAGCCGCGGATGAACTGGGCGGCAGACATCCGCTTTTTGCCTTCGATTTGCACCTCCAGCAGTTCGACCGCTGTTGCCTGACCGCAGCTGACGACCAGATGCTCGCCTTCGATGTGGAGCTCTCCCGGCTGCCACCTGCGCCCGGCGGTGCTCGCCTTCCACACCTGCAGGTTTTTGCCACGGAATTTCGTGTAAGCTCCCGGCCAGGGTTGAAAGCCGCGCAGACGATTCAATATTTCGCCAGCGGAACGCGAGAAGTCGATGAGGCCGTCTTTTTTTTTCAGGATCGGTGCGAGAGTGGCTTGCGCGTCATCTTGCGGACGAGGGCGAAGATTTCCGGCCTGCAACTGGCGCAGAGTCTCGACGGTGAGATCGGCGCCGATGGTTGCGAGTTTTGGCGCGAGCGTTTCTGCGGTGTCGTCGGGGGCGATGAGAGCTTCGCGCTGCAGAAGAATGTCCCCGGTGTCGAGACCGGCGTCGATTTTCATGGTGGTCACGCCGGTGACGGTTTCGCCCCGAGCGATGGCCCATTGCATGGGCGCGGCGCCACGGTAGTTGGGCAATAGCGAAGCGTGAAGATTGAGGTTGCCGAGTGGGGGCAGATCAAGCATCCACGGTGGAATGATGCGGCCGTAGCCGACCACCATGATTGCGTCCGGCTTTAGGCCGGTAAGCTGGGCGCGAAAATCGTCGTTGATTTTGATTCCCTCTGGTTGTGCGACCGGCAAGCCTAATGCGAGAGCGCACCGCTTGACGGCCGATGCGACCAGCTCCAGCCCGCGGCCTTTAGGACGATCCGGCTGAGTCACGACAAGCTGAAGGTTGAATCCGGCCGAGACGAGTTTCGCCAGCGTGGGCACGGCGAACGGCGGGGTGCCGCAGAAAACCAGATTGAGGGAAGATGGCAATGGGGTAATTTCGTAATTCGCGAATCTGAAAACAGTCGCCGCCGGCGACCAAAAAACTGCTCGATTACTAAAATGACCAAATCACTCAATCGCTACCACTCTCCGGCTTTCACCATTTTGCGGATTTTTCGCTTGATCAAGTCACGCTTGATGGCGCTGATGTGGCTGAGATAGAGCTTGCCGTTGAGGTGGTCGGTTTCGTGCTGAAAGGCGCGCGCCAGCAGATCGTCTCCGGTCTTTTCAAACAGGTTTCCGTTCATGTCCTGGGCTCTGACGGTGGCCACCTGGGCGCGCGAAACATTTTCGCGAAACTCGGGGATGCTGAGGCAGCCTTCGCTCTGCGAATGGCGGCCCTCTTTGTGAATGATCTCCGGATTGATGAGCACCAGCTTGGCATTCGGGTCCTCCTTGAAGGTGACGTCGATGACCGCGATGCGGCGCGGAATTCCGATCTGCGGCGCGGCCAGGCCGATGCCTTTCGCCGCGTACATGGACTCGAACATGTCCGCGATCAGTTTCTTGAGCTCTTCATCGAAGACGCTGACTTTTTCCGCCGCTTTTTCCAGAACCGGATTGCCGAATTTAACGATCGGATAAATCATCAGTAATTTTTCAACTGCAGGCGGTAGCCTTCGAAATTGCGCAGCGTCTCAGTCATGGAATCACCGCCGAATTTCTCCCGGGCACAACCCGCCAGAGTCAGCGCCACCATCGCCTCGGCGGCGATGCCGGCGGCGGGCACGACACAGACATCCGAGCGCTCGTAAGCGGCGCTGACCGGCTGGCGCGTGGCGAAATCGACGGACTGCAAGGGCCGGCGCAAGGTGGAGATCGGCTTCAAATAACCGCGCACGCGAATTTCTTCACCGTTGGAAACGCCGCCTTCGATGCCACCGGCATTGTTGTGAGTGCGCGTAAATCGAGTGAAGCTTGCCCAATCGCCGTAGCCGATTTCATCGTGCACGGCCGAACCGGGAGAAGCGGCGGCGGAAATTCCCGAGCCGATCTCGACCGCCTTCACCGCTTGCAGAGACATGACCGCGGCGGCGAGCAAGGCGTCGAGCCGTTCATCCCACTGCGCGTACGTGCCCAGGCCGGGGGGAACGCCGTGCGCGACAACTTCGAAGACACCTCCCACGGAATCGCCCCGCTTGAGAACTTTGTCCACTTCGGCCTTCATCCGTTGCTCGGCTTCCCGGTCGGCACAATGGAGCAGGATTTCTTGCTGGCGGTAGAGATTGTGGATGAGCTCCCATTGAACCTCCTTTTGAATCGCGGCGTTGCCTACGGCCACAACGTGGCTGAGCACTTCGACGCCGAGTTCGCGCAGAAAAATCTTGGCCAGGGCGCCGATGGCGACGCGGGCGGCCGACTCGCGCGCCGAAGCGCGCTCCAAAACGTAGCGGGCCTCGGGAAAGTTGTATTTCAAAGCACCCGCCAAATCGGCATGCCCGGGACGCGGAGAGGCCACCGGCTTGTGCTGGGCCGTGTCGCCCTGGGCAACGGGAAGAGATTCCTGCCAGTTTTTCCAATCTCTATTTTCAAGCTGGATGGAAATGGGAGAGCCGATGGTCCGGCCATGGCGAACACCGGAAAGAATGTGAGCGGTGTCCCGCTCAATTTTCATGCGCCCGCCGCGCCCATAGCCTTGCTGGCGGCGCCAAAGTTCGTGATCGATGAAGGCCTGATCGACTTGAAGACCGGCAGGCAGGCCGGAAAGAAACGCGACCAGGGCTTCGCCATGAGATTCGCCGGCGGTGAAATAGCGCAGCATGAGTTGCTCGATTTTACCTGATGCGGCTGGGGGCTGGAATTGGGCGCGGAAACCTGGTTGCGGGATGCGCCCGGCTCAAGGCCGAACGCCACCGAGGTGGTTCTTCGCTGATCTGGCTTGCGCGGGCTCAAGGCTGTTTGGCGTCCAACTCATGGGCGTGCGGATCCAATTGCCAAGGGCAGCGGCGCGGCCTCAGCCGGATCTGCGTTGCAGTGGGGCGCGCGGGCAAGGACAAGTCTTGCTCAATCAGAAAGACGGGCGCTCCGAAACCGCTTCTCGCGGCCAAGGCCAACTGGTTGAGGCGCAAGTTACTCGTAGCGCAGACTTTCGACCGGATCAAGCTGGGCGGCGCGGGCCGCCGGGACGGTGCCGAAGATTACTCCGACCACCGATGAAACCACAATGGCGATGATGGCCGAAAGGCCGGAGATGGGAATGCGGTATTCGGTGAGGAATCGGACGGAATAGGGGATGGCCAGGCCGATCACGATGCCGGCGAAGCCTCCGCCCAAAGAAATCAAAATCGCTTCCGAGAGGAATTGAAAACGAATCTCGCGGTTGGTTGCGCCCACGGCTTTGCGGATTCCGATTTCGCGAATGCGGGAAGTCACGGTGGCCAGCATGATGTTCATGATGCCGATGCCGCTGACGATCAGCGTGACCATGGAGATGAGCAATAGCACCCAGGTCAGTCCGGTGGCGACGCGGTCAGCCATGGCAAGCAGCGCCGTAAGGTTGGAAACGCCGTAGACAGATTCGGTGCGGTGACGAGATTGCAGGACGCGCTTGATTTGCGCGGTCGCCGGAATCACCATGGACGGGTCTTCCATGGAGAAGTACAGCATCTTAATGTCGGGAATCTCGTTGAAATAACGGCTGACGGAATAAGGAATCAGCATGGTGTTGTCGACGATTTCCGACTGGCCGAAGGTTTCGACGCGTTCTTTAAACGTGCCGATAACCGTGAACGGGAGCCCCGTGAGCTTGATCACTTTCCCCACCGCGGCCTGGGGCGAGCCGTACACTTCGTTCGCCATTTTTTCGGTGATGACCCCCACTTTGTTGTGCGCCTGCGAATCTTCTTGATCGAAAAACCGGCCCGAAGGAACCACGAGGTTGCGCACACGCAGGTACTCGGGCGCGACCCCCAGAATGGTGATGTCTTTCTCCTTGCCATTGCCGACGGGAACGCGGTCGGAGAACTGGGTGACCGGAGAAGAAGCCCCGATGCCGGGAACTTCCTGCTGAACGGCATCGAGATCTTCAACCGTGAGCGGATCGGGATTGGAATTGCTGATGTGCGGGGCGCCACCCAGGTATTCAGCCCAGATTTCGTTGGTGCCGATGGCTTGAATCTGACTCAAGACATATTGCTTGCCGGTCATGCCGATGGTCACGACCAGGATGAGAGAGGCGGTGCCAATGACCATACCGAGAGCGGTGAGAATGAAGCGCACCTTGTTGCTGCAGAACGTGTCGTAAGCGAAGTTAAGAATTTCGCCGAGGGCCATGTCGGGCCGGAGACGAACCAGTGCGGCAGCCATTGCAATTAGATGCTACTACGGACCGGGAAAGGCGCAAGGGGGCGGCGCGCGCCTGACCTGACTTGTGACGCCCTCTTGTGAGAAAGTAAACTTCGAGCATCCATTTTCCCCCTGAGACCGCTCTATGACTGCGTGAGCCCAAATCGATCCAACCGATATCCGACCCTGGCTGCACTGCTGACCCTGAGCGCGGGCGCGCTGCTGGTGCAGGGATACCATCCATTCGCGGAAGATGCCGAAATCTACCTGCCGGGCGTGGAAAAGATTCTGCATCCGCAACTGTTTCCCTTTGGCACGGAGTTTTTTCTTTCCCATGCGAGCCTGACGTTCTTTCCCGATCTCATTGCATTTTCTTTACGGCTGACTCATCTGCCCATGACCGCGGGGCTGTTTGTATGGCAATGGGCATCGATTTTTCTGCTGCTGTTGGCCTGCTGGGAGTTGAATGGCCTGTTTTTTGAAAGTGAGAGAACCAGATGGGGCGGGGTTTGCCTGATCGCGGCGCTGTTGACCATTCCTGTTTCCGGGACGGCGCTGTACATCATGGACCAGTATTTGAATCCACGGAATCTGGCTGCGTTTGCCTCTGTGTTCGCCGTGGCCAGGGTGCTGGAAAAAAAATATTTCCGAGCTTTGCCATGGCTGCTGTTTGCCGCTCTCGTGCATCCGCTGATGGCGGTATTTCCACTTTCGTTTTGCTGGTTGCTGCTGGTCCTGGACAAACTCGATCCCCACTGGAGGCGGACGTCCGGGGTGGCGGCTTTGCTGCTGCCCTGGATTCCTTTGGCGCCGTTGCCCTCCGCCGCCTATCACGAGGTCGCGAGGCGGCATGCCAATCATTACATCCAGAACTGGCACTGGTATGAGCTGCTGGGAATCGTTGCCCCCATGGCGCTGTTCTGGTGGTTTGCCAAAATCGCGCGGCGGCGGCGGTGGCGAAATATGGAACGGGTAAGCCGAGCCTTCATCGTTTATGACCTGATTTATTTGATCGTTGCGCTGGCCCTGGATCTTCCGGCGCGCTTTGAAACTCTCGCCCGGATTCAGCCGCTGCGGAGTTTGCACTTGCTATATCTAGTCCTGTTTCTCATGATGGGCGGATTGCTGGCCGAGTATGTGCTCAAAAATTATCTATGGCGATGGCTCGCGTTGTTTGTGCCCTTGAGCTTCGGCATGTTTTTTGCACAGCGTTCGCTGTTCCCCGCCAGCGCTCATATTGAGTGGCCCGGAGTCGCGCCCAAGAATCCGTGGGCGCAGGCTTTTCTGTGGATCCGGCAGAACACGCCGGTGGGTGCGGTGTTTGCGCTCGACCCCGAGCACATGCACTTCGCGGGCGAGGATGAAATTGGATTTCGCTGCCTGGCGGAGCGAAGCCGGCTGGCGGACCGCGTGAAAGATAATGGCGCGGTCAGCATGTTTCCCCCCTTAGGCGAGGAGTGGTTGAAGCAGATACAGGCGCAGACGCCGTGGAAAAAATTCCGCCTGGCGGATTTTCAGCGACTAAGGAGCCAGTACGGAATAACTTGGGTCGTCGTGCAACAACCGGGCGTGGCCGGACTGGATTGTAAATATGAGAATGCAGCCGTGCGGGTGTGCGAGCTTCCCTGAGCGCTGACCAGTTTCAGACCGGGCGGCCGTCTTCGCTTTTGCTGGCGTAGTAGGAAGTGAGTTCGGTTTCGAGTTTGTGGCCCTTGTCGCTGAAACGCGAGAGCTGAATAATTCCGGCGCGTTGCAGCGCAAATTGCAAAGTCGTGGCCAGCACGCCAAAACCATATTTCACGCTGCGCCGGAAATTGATGGATGAAGCTTCCTTGAAATATTTGGTGGGACAGGAAACTTCTCCGATGCGAAACCCGAAATAGACACACTGCGCGAGCATCTGATTATCGAAAACGAAGTCGTCGGAGTTTTCGAGCAGGGGAAGTTCGCACAGGACTTTGCGGCTGAAGGCGCGGTATCCGGTGTGATATTCGGACAGTTTCACACGGAGAAAAAGATTTTCAAAGGCGGTGAGCGCGCGGTTGGAAATGTATTTGTAGAGCGGCATGCCGCCCATTAAGGCCGTACCGCCGATGATGCGCGATCCCAGCACAACGTCATAAACATCATAGGCCACCATGCTGGCCATGGCGGTGAGAAGCAGCGGAGTGTACTGATAGTCCGGGTGAAGCATGATGACCACATCGGCGCCTGCGGCCAGCGCCTCGCGATAGCAGGTTTGCTGATTGCGGCCGTAACCATAGTTGCGGTCGTGCTGATAGACCAGCAGGCCCAGACCGCGCGCCAGTTCGACGGTGCGGTCGGAACTGCTGTCATCGACCAGAATGCGGATGTCGACCAGTTCGGGCAGTTCGTTGACCGTGACCTCGAGAGTTTTCTCCGCATTGTAGGCGGGCATGGCGACCGCGATGCGCTTTCCGTTGATCATAAAGTGAAACTTTTATCATAAACGAGGAGTGGGGTCGGGCATGATGGGAACTTCGATGCGGCCGACGCTCCAGGGACAGGCTTGCGTGGCCTCTCCACGCGATCGACCACTCTCGACGCTGGTTCGCGATGAAGCAGCGGTCTTGGCGTGCTTGGCGCAATCTTTGCCTGCTTTGCCGTGCAAAGCTTTTTGCCGTAAAGTGCGCGAAGAACCTTGGCGAAGACGGCCGAGGCCTTGAGCCCTTCCGCCAGGGCTAACTGAGGACAGCCGCGGACGGCCGTCTCCCATGGACTGTGCGGAGCGGCCTTGCCCTCGTCTATTGCGCTGTGAAAAACTAATGCTTGGTTCAATTTCGCCATGGCTTCGGCACGCACGCTTTTGCAGAAGATTTGGGAGGCTCATCTGGTCGTCCAGCCGGACGGTCGGTCCCCCATTCTGTACATCGACCTGCACCTGGTGCATGAAGTGACCTCGCCGCAGGCGTTTGAGGGGTTGCGAGCGGCCGGGAGAAAGGTTCGGCAAGCACAGCGCACGGTGGCGACCGTCGACCATAACATTCCCACCGAGCCCCGTGGAACGCCCATTACCGATCAGATTGCCGCCAAACAGATCGCAGCGCTGCAAGCCAACTGCAAAGAATTTGGCGTGCGGCTTTTCGATATGGACTCGCCGGACCAGGGCATTGTGCACGTGATCGGGCCGGAGTTGGGTCTGACCCAGCCGGGCATGACGATTGTCTGCGGTGACAGCCATACCAGCACCCACGGCGCCTTTGGGGCGCTCGCATTCGGCATTGGGACGTCCGAGGTCGAGCACGTTCTGGCGACCCAGTGCCTGGCGCAGCAGAAGCCGAAGACGATGAACATCGATGTGCGCGGCAAATTGCCGGAGGGGGTCACGGCCAAAGATCTGGCGCTGGGAATCATCGGGCAAATTGGAACCGACGGTGCAACCGGGCACGTGATTGAATATTCTGGCGAGGCCGTGCGCGGGCTTTCGATGGAAGGGCGCATGACGCTTTGCAACATGAGCATTGAAGCGGGGGCGCGGGCGGGAACGGTTGCGCCGGATGAGACGACGTTTGCCTACGTGCAGGGCCGGCGGTTCGCTCCGCGCGATGGCGAGTGGGAGAAAGCGATTGAGCGCTGGCACCGGCTGGCGAGCGACGATGGCGCAAAGTTCGATAAAGCGATTGCGATCGATGCGCCGCAGCTTTCGCCGTTTGTCACCTGGGGAACGAATCCGGGAATGGTCGCTCCGGTGACGGGGCGCGTGCCGGAAGTCTCCAGCATGCGAGAGGCCGAGCGGCGCGCGGCAGAGCTGGCCTTGCAATACATGGGGCTGGAGCCGGGAAAGCGAATTCAGGAGATCAACGTCGATCGAGTATTCATTGGGTCGTGCACGAATTCGCGGATCGAAGATTTGCGTGCCGCCGCGCGCGTGGCAAAAGGTTACCGCGTGAATGGGAAAGTGCGGGCCATGGTGGTGCCCGGTTCGCAGAGGGTGAAAACGGCCGCCGAGCAGGAAGGGCTGCATCAGGTTTTTCTCGAGGCCGGATTCGAATGGCGGGAGTCGGGATGCTCGATGTGTTTGGGCATGAATCCGGATATTTTGCAGCCGGGCGAGCGCTGCGCTTCGACCAGCAACCGCAATTTTGAAGGGCGGCAAGGACGTGGAGGACGAACCCATCTGGTGAGTCCGATGATGGCCGCGGCGGCGGCGATCGCGGGGCATTTCACGGATATTCGGGAGTGGAAGTTTCGCTGAGGCCTGGCTGGCAGCCTTGGGGAAAAGCAAGTGCCATTCTGCTTCGCTCGCAGCGGCAAGGAATCAACCATGAAACCATTTACCGTGCATCGCGGACGCGTGGCACCGCTGGCTCGGGTGAACGTCGATACCGATCAAATCATTCCCAAACAGTTTCTGAAGCGAATCGAAAAAACCGGTTTTGGCCAGTTCCTGTTTTACGACTGGCGATTCGACGGCGGTGGCCGCAAGAAGGATTTTGTTTTGGACGATCCGCGCTACGCGGGTGCGAGCATTCTGGTTGCGGGAAAGAATTTTGGCTGCGGATCGTCGCGCGAACATGCGGTGTGGGCGCTCGGAGATTTCGGATTTCGGGCGGTGATTTCGTCTTCGTTTGCCGATATCTTCGCGAACAATTCCACCAAGAATGGGTTTCTGACGATTCGCCTGAGCGAAGAAGAAACCGCCGAAGTGATGCGCCGCGCCGTCGCGCGCGCGGATTATCATCTGACCATTGATCTGCCACAATCGGAAGCGCGCGACGATCAGGGCTTTCGCGCAAAATTTCCCATCGACGAGTTCGTTCGCCACTGCCTGGTCAATGGATGGGACGACATTGGCCTGACCCTCCAGCACGAGTCTGAAATTGCCGCCTACGAGGCGGCGCACCCGCTTCCCGCGGCGCTACAATTGAGGGGGCGGTAAACTTCGAGTCAAACGGCGTAAAGATTTGTAAAGGGCTATTCGGTTAGCTTGACCGGCGCCGCGCCGCAGTTGATGCTTATTCTGCGGGCTTCTGGCAAGTCTGACATACCTTGGGGAATGCCTCTAGTTTCTTCCGCTGGGGGAACCTCGGCGCGGCTGGTGCGCCACTTCTTTCCGGCAGAGCAGGCGCAACCAAGCCGGGGTAAGCACGTCTAATCGGTGGCGGGTTTCGCTCACGGTTACCTCTGGTGAGCCTGGGGCACCCTCATTACGTCATGAAAACGGATTCGAATTTTTCGCCTGAGCAAGAGCGGGTTGCTGGCGGCAACCCGCGGCAGAGCGCTTTGGTTTTTGCCCTGCTTGTGACCGTCGCGTCTTTGGTCGGCTGCAACGGCGATGCCGGCCGGGAAGATGCCCACGCGGCCGCTCCGCGCGCGGTTTCGGTAACGGTGGCGAAAGTGCACAAGCAGGACGTCCCGGTTTACCTGGTGGGGTTGGGATCGGTGACCGCGTTCTATACGGCGAACATCAAGAGCCGGGTGGACGGGCAGATCATGCGGGTGAATTTCGAGGAAGGGCAACTGGTGAAGGAGGGCGATCTGCTGATCGTAATCGATCCGCGGCCTTACCAGGTGCAGCTCGAACAGATGCAAGCGCAGCTTTTCAAGGATCAGGCGTCGTTGCGCGACGCGAAGCTGAATCTGGACCGTTACACCACGCTGATTCCCTCGGGCAGCATTGCCCAGCAACAGGTCGACACGCAGAGGTCGCTGGTGGATCAGCTCGACGGGCAGGTGCGTACCGATCAGGCCCAGATCGACAACGCCAAGCTGCAAATTGTTTACTGCAACATTACGGCGCCGTTCACCGGACGGGTGGGGCTGCGGCAGGTCGATCCGGGAAACATTGTTCACGCGACCGATACGAATCCCATGCTGGTGCTCACTCAGTTACAGCCGATCGCGGTGATCTTCACCCTGCCAGAGGACGAACTGCCGGGCGTAGCCGAGCACATGAAAAACGCGACCCTGCAGGTGGAAGCATACAGCCGCGACAATCAGAGCAAACTCGGAACCGGCAAGTTGATGACGATCGACAACCAGATCGATCCCACGACGGGAACGGCGAAGCTGAAGGCGGTTTTCGACAACCGGGACAACCAGCTGTGGCCTAATCAGTTCGTCAACGCCGATCTTCTGCTCGAGACCCGCAAGAACGCCACCACCGTACCCACGGCCGCGCTGCAGCATGGGCCGCAAGGGGCCTTTGTGTATGTCGCCAATCGCGACAAAACCGTCGAAGCCCGCACCGTGGATGTCGCGCTGACCGAAGGCAACACCAGCGTGATTGCGAACGGGCTCAATCCGGGCGAGGACGTGGTCACGGATGGCCAGGACAAGCTGCAGACGGGTAGCGCGATTGCGCCGCGGAACCCCAATTCCCGCACCACCGCCGAACAACAGGGCGGTCCGGACTCGGGCGGGCCCAGCGGTGCTTCCGGTAACACCGCTCAATGAGTCCTTCACGGATATTCATTCTCCGGCCGGTGGCGACCACGTTATTGATGGTGGGCGTGCTGCTGGTGGGCTGGGTGGCATTTATGCAGCTGCCGGTCTCAGCGCTGCCCGAGGTCGATTATCCGACCATACAAGTTCTAACGTTCTATCCCGGCGCAGACCCCGAGGTGATGGCCTCGTCGGTTACCGCCCCGCTGGAGCGGCAATTCGGACAAGTACCGGGGCTCACCCAGATGACTTCGACCAGCTCATTTGGCAGCTCGGTGATCACGCTACAGTTCGGTCTCGATCAAAACATCGATGTGGAAGAGCAGCAGGTGCAAGCCGCGGTGAATGCGGCCGCGACCTACCTCCCCTCCGATTTGCCGAACCCTCCGATCTACAACAAGGTAAATCCCGCGGATGCGCCCATTCTCACTCTGGCGATGATGTCGGACTCGCTGCCGTTGTCGAAAGTCGAGGACTTGGCGGACACGGCTCTGGCGCAGAAAATCTCGCAGCTGCCAGGAGTGGGGC
>JASHRB010000188.1 GCA_030037575.1 Candidatus Sulfotelmatobacter sp.
ATCCGGCAAGTACAGAAGCCCATCGGGCTGAATTTTATCGTCGTCGATCTGGCCCAGCCGATCGATGACCAGGGGCAAATGTTTGATTTCCACATTGCACTCCGCCGCCAGTTTTTGAACCGCTGCCGGCTCGGCCATCGCGAAGGGCAAATAGACGACGGGCCGCGCTTTTATTTTCGGATCGACTACGCTCTGGCAATCCGTCATGGAACGCGTAAGCGCTCCCCAGGCCCGCGAAATATATTCGAGGATGGGCTGCAGACCGGACGCGTCCTGGGAGCTCGCCGCTGGCTGCGGCGGGGCCTGACCAACGGCCGCGGCCAGCCCGCAACAAAGCAAAACCGCATAACGCGCGCAGCGACCGAAGCTGGGGAGGAATTTGCGCATGGCGCTTGGATGACGCACTTCATCTTAATTAGTTGCAGCTTGCGGGCAAAATGAAACAGATTCGGAGGGGCGTCCAAAATTCGCTTGGCTTCGTGATCCTTGCCGATTTCTTGGCGGGCTTGGCCGTCTCAAGCTTTTTCCCTTTCAAAGGAAGACTCGCGCCCCCGGCGATGACCGCCCCTCCACCTCCACTCCTGCCCATCGCCCGCCTTTTGGTTTATCCTCTCCTGTTTGGTTTTTACAACGTCTTTACTTTTTGCGTCAGGGGGCTTCGGTGAGAATATCCCGCGCAGTTTTTCGTCTCGGCGTCTGCTTTTTCCTTTTCCCGCTTGTTCCATCGGCCGGGCAACAGATTCCCCTGACCACCTACCAGGACCTGCACTGGCGTATGGTCGGACCGTTTCGCGGCGGCCGCACTCGCGCGGCCACCGGCGTGCCCAGCCAGCCCAATGTGTTTTACGTCGGTCAGGTGAATGGCGGAGTCTGGAAATCTGACGACTACGGCCGCACCTGGAATCCGATCTTCGATCACCAGGATACGCAATCGATCGGCGCCATCGCCGTCGCTTCTTCCGATCCCAACATTATTTATGTCGCCAGCGGCGAAGGCCTGCATCGCCCGGATCTATCGATCGGAAACGGAATCTACAAATCCAGCGATGGGGGTACCACCTGGACTCATCTCGGCTTGCGCGACGGTTTTCAAATTCCCGCCATTGCCGTCGATCCTCGCAATCCCAATCGCGTCTTCGCCGCCGTGCTCGGCCATCCCTACGGCCCCAATGTGGAGCGCGGCCTTTATCGTTCCACCGACGGCGGTGAGCACTGGCAAAAAGCCATCTACAAAGATGAGAATACCGGCGCTTCCGACGTAGAAATCGATCCCTCCAATCCGGATGTCGTCTACGCTTCGATGTGGGAAGTTCGCGAAGGCCCGTGGGAAGATGGGAACGAAGTCAACGGAACCGGCGGCGGCCTCTTCAAATCCGCCGACGGCGGAAACACTTGGACCCAACTCTCGAGCGGCTTGCCCAGGGATCTTGCGCAGATTTACGTTGCCATCGCCCCCAGCGATTCCAACCGCCTCTATGCCACGGTGGCCAGCGCTTCCGGGGCGCTCGGGGTTTATCGCTCCGACGACGCCGGCGCCCACTGGGCAAAAGCCACCGACGATCCTCGCCCCTCCGGCCGCATCGGCGGGGGCGATCTCTCGATTCCCCGGGTCGACTCGAAAAATCCCGACATGGTGTACTGCGCGAGCACTGTAACCATGCGCTCGACCGACGGCGGCAAAACCTGGTCCGGTTTTCGCGGCGCTCCGGGCGGCGATGACTACCAGAATCTGTGGATCAATCCCAATGACCCCAACATCATTCTGCTCGTCAGCGATCAAGGTGCGCTGGTCACCGTCAACCGCGGAGCCTCCTGGAGTTCCTGGTACAACCAGCCCACGGCGCAGATTTATCACGTCTCCGTCACGCCGACTTTTCCCTATAAGGTGTGCGGAGGCCAGCAGGAAAGCGGTTCCGTTTGCATCGCAAGCCGGGGCAACGACGGCGAAATTACCTTCCGCGATTGGCATCCGGTGGGTGTAATCGAATACGGCTACGTGGCACCCGATCCGCTCGACCCCGATGTTATTTATGGCGGCGGGCGGAGCGAAGTTTCAAAGTTTCACTGGTCCACGGGCGAAGTGCAAAACATCACCCCCATTCCGCTTCGCTCGCTGAAGTATCGTACCGATCGCACCGAGCCGCTCCTGTTCTCGCCCGTCGATCCGCACATCCTTTACTACGCCAGCAACGTACTTTTCAAAACCACCGACGGCGGAAATTCCTGGCAGCCCATCAGTCCCGACCTCACCCGTGAAAATCCCGGCGTTCCCTCCAGCGTTGGACGCCTGGCGCCCAAAAATGCGGAGCAGAAGCGAGGCGTGATCTACGCGCTTGCGCCGTCGTTCAAGAACGTAAACACTCTCTGGGCGGGAACCGACGACGGACTGGTGTGGATGACGCGCGACGGCGGCAAGCATTGGAGCAACATCACTCCAACAGATTTGATTCCCTGGGGTAAGGTCACGCAAATCAGCGCCTCGCGCTTCGATGAGGATACGGCGTACCTTTCCGTCAGCCGTTTCCGCATTAACGATGAGCGCCCATTCATCTACCGCACGCACGACGCGGGAAAAACCTGGGCACCCATCACCGCCGGTCTTCCCGAGATCGGCCCGGTCGACACCGTCCGCGAAGATTCGGTTCGCCAAGGACTATTGTTCGCCGGAACGGAAAACGCCGTTTGGGTTTCGTTCGATGACGGAAATCATTGGCAATCGCTGCAGTTGAATCTGCCGCATACCGCCATGCGCGACCTGTGGATTCAGCAAAACGATCTCATCGTGGCCACGCACGGCCGCGGATTCTGGATTCTTGACGATATTTCTCCTCTGCGCGAACTTTCCCATTCGCTGGCCTCAACCGACCATCTGTTCACTCCAGCCCCCGCCTACCGTATTCAGCGCGACACCAACACCGATACTCCGCTTCCTCCAGATGAGCCGGCCGCGGCCAATCCGCCGGACGGCGCCATCATCGATTACTACCTGGCCGAGA
>JASHRB010000189.1 GCA_030037575.1 Candidatus Sulfotelmatobacter sp.
TGACACTCATACCCTGATTGCGATAAACCCCATTGCAATCTCGTTTTCAAGAAAGCGTGGTTTAGTTTCACTGTGTGAAAGTAACGACGTGGCCGGGAGTGAACGATTTTCCAGGGGGAGTGATGCATACCTATCGGGATCGCGGTTTCGCGGCGCTTGCGGTTGTGATTTTCGTGTCGGCGATCGGCTGGGCAAGCATCACCGGCAGCATTTCCGGTGTGGTCACAGACAAATCGGGGGCCGTCATTTCCGGAGCCTCGGTGGTGGCGACCGATACGTTGACCGGAGTGCAGACGAAAGTCAAAACCGACGCCAAAGGCTTCTACAATCTTCCCACGCTGGCCGTCGGCACCTATGATTTGGAGATCAGCCAGGGAGGGTTCAAAACCTTCCGGCAGACGGGGTTGGTGATCGACGCCAACTCAGCCCTGCGCGCCGACGCCAGCCTCGACTTGGGTACGATCAACGAAAAAATTGAGGTCAGCACCAGCTCGGTTCACGTGGAAACCCAGAGCACGCAAATGGGCGAAGTGATCGAGGGCGAGAAGATGACCTCGGTGCCACTGAACGGCCGCTCCTTCATCGACCTGCTGGCCTTACAGCCTGGCGTTTCGCCCTATCAGTGCGGATCCACCAATTGCCTTGACACAACGCAGGGCGTGGGCGCAGATGAAACAACGCTCTCCGGCGATCAAACCAACGGGACTCAGTCCGTCAATGGGGGCCGGCTCGGTTCGAACGGCTTCATGGTAAATGGAGCAGACGCACAAGAAGGTGTCCACAATGGAGCGGCTATTCTTCCCAATCTTGACTCCATCTCCGAATTTCGCATCATCACCAATAATTTCAACGCCGAATACGGAAACTTCAGCGGCGGCCAAATCAATGTCGTCACCAAATCCGGGGCCAATGCATTTCACGGAGACTTGTTCGATTTTCTCCGCAATACCGATTTCGACGCCGCCAACTATTTCGCTGGAGGAGTTCGGGGAGATTTCAAACAGAATCAGTTTGGTGGGACTTTCGGCGGGCCAATAAAAAGAGACAAGGTTTTCTTTTTTGGAGACTATCAAGGCAACAGACAAATTCTGGGCCAAACCCAGTCCCTTCCTGTCCCTACCCTGGCCGACCGTACGGGAAATTTGATGGATGAAGCAGCATCGCTGACTGGTACGGTCGCGGGAACCTCGGCTCCCCCTTCTGGCCTCGCCGACCCCTTCGGTGGTTGGGCCTATATCCTTAGCCAGGAGTTGGGATACACCGTTACGCCTGGAGAGGCTTACTATACGCCAGGATGCACCAGCAACACCGCCTGCGTTTTCCCGAACGCAGTCATTCCGATGTCTGCGTGGTCCCCGGTAGCCAAAGCTACTCTGAAATACATTGAGCTGCCCAATGCAAGTCTACCGGGAGGCATTAATTATGAAGCTTCGTCTTATAACCAGCACTTAAGGGACGACAAGTTCGGGATTCGTCTCGACACCAACACACACTACGGTGCTTTGTTCGGCTATTATTTTTTCGATCAATTCTCGGTAATCACGCCTTATGCTCAAGGGATCAGTTTCCCCGGCTTTGACAGCAGCGTGCTGGGTCGGGCGGAGATGATAAATCTTGGCTTGACCACAACCATCAACAACTCCACCGTCAATGATGTTCGATTGGTGTATCTGCGGGACCGTTACTTCGGTGGAATTCCCATTGGCGGCACTGGCGTTCCTTTGGCTTCGTTGGGCTTTAATACGCCTTGGAATACCACTGGCGGAATTGGCGCCATCAATCCGGCGCTGGAAGGAGTTCCCTCTTTTTTCTTTAACAATTACGAATTTGGACTTCCCCAAGACGCCCTGCGGCAATACAACAACACCTACCAGGTTATCGACAACTTTACGAAGATTGTGGGAACCCACACCCTCCAGTTCGGCGCAGATGCCCATTACGATCAGATTAACGAGCGAAACTACGATGACGCGAACGGGGCATATGGCTTCAATGGCGAAGAAACAGGCTTCGACTTTGCCGACTTCCTGATTGGCGCTCCCGCCAATTTTACGCAAGCCAGCCAGCAGCTTCTCGACTCACGCGACAAATACTTTGGAGTGTATGCGCAGGATAGCTGGCGCGCACGGCCTACGTTCACCATCAATTACGGCCTTCGCTACGAGATCATGACGCCCTGGTACGACACGCAAAACAAACTGGAAACGGTCATTCCGGGCGAGCAGTCCGAAGTTTTCCCGACTGCTCCGAAGGGGTTGGTCGTTCCTGAAGATCCGGGCGTGCCGCGAACTTTGGCCCCCATTCAATACCATAACTTTGCTCCCCGGATTGGCTTTGCTTACGCACCGGCCGCTACCGAGGGCTGGCTTGGCAAACTGGTTGGAGGACCGGGCAAAACCAGCATTCGGGCCGGCTACGGCATTTTCTACAGTGCCATTGAGGATGCGACTGGCTTTGTTGAAGTGGGGGACGCACCCTATGGATTGTATTATTCTTCTTCGGAACCGACGCTGCTGGCGTCGCCTTTCATTGATCGCGGCACAGGGTCTAGTGAAGTTAGCTCGGGACCAAAGTTTCCCTTCACGTTTCCCTCACCAAACTCGTCGCCAAGCAATCCGGACACCTCCTTCAATTGGGTACAAGCCACGCCCCTTTCCGGCTCGGACTACTTGGACCCTCACGACAAAATACCGAACGTGCAGCAGTTCGAGTTTTCTCTGCAGCGGCAGCTAGGCTCGTCTACGGTGTTGAGCGCCAGCTACGTAGGATCGGTTGGCCGGCACCTGTTGACGTTCGAGGAGACGAATCCCAGTAATCAGTCGCTCTGCTGGCTATTGGACGCGCAAAATCCGAATAATATTCTTAGTCCCACCAGTCCCTCATCGTGCAGCCAATATGGCGAGGATCCCGGTCCCGGCGCCTCGACGGCGATAACCACGTCCAAAGCTCCTCCCGGATATCCTGGGGTCACTTCCTTCGCGACCACCCGGCTGATCACGGGACTGAGTACGCCAACGTCGGATAACTTCATCAGTAACCCTTATATGACAACGGCTGTCAGTTCAAGCTTTAACTCCCTGCAGGTGAGCGTGAAGCACAACGAGAAATATGGCAACTTTCTGCTGGCCTACACATTTGAAAAGTCGATCGACAATGGCTCGACCTCTTTTGATGCAACCAACCCTCTTAACCCCAGGCAAGATCGTGCCCTGTCCGTTTTCGATGTCCCGCAAGACTTAACCGTGAGCTACACCGCCCAGTTGCCCTTTGATAAATTCACTGGCAGCGCCGCCAATCGACTTACTGCGGGATGGGCCATCTCTGGTATCACCACATTTGCCACTGGTCTTCCCATCCAGCTAAGTGAGACCGACGACAATTCACTCAGCGGGACATTCGATGACACAATTGACAAGCCTAGCTATGCCAACAATGGAAGCCATCTCTATGTGAACCGCAATCCGCGCAACGCGGCTGGGCAACCCTATTTCAACCCGAATTACTTTGTTACGGAACCCGTTGGGCAGGTTGGAGATGCCATGCGGCGATTTTTTACTGGGCCGGGCATCAACAATTTTGATATGGCCTTGCTGAAAGACACGAAGATAACAGAATCGATGCAGTTGCAGTTCCGGGCTGAAGCGTTCAATATCTTCAATCACGCGCAATTCGACAATCCGTCGACGGCGGTGGGCGATGTCAACAATTCGGTGCCGGGCGGCTTTGGCTATATCACTTCGGCGCAAAATCCGCGCATCATGCAGTTCGCCCTCAAATTACTGTTCTGATTAGGGACCCATGCGCTTCCCTCCAAGGTTACGGCGCGCCTCGAGTCTGGCGGTAGCGCTCGTGTTCGCAGGCTGCGCCGCGGTGGCGTGGTCCGAAACTGCGCCTCAACACACCCATGAAACTGCGAGTGCGACTCGGGGCAAGCAAATTTTCTCTTCGGCCTGCGCGCAGTGCCACGGATTGGACGGCCGAGGCAGCGAGCGAGCGCCGAACATTGCCGACAGGCCCACCATACAGCGGCTTTCCGACTCGCAGATCTTCCAGATTATTCAGAACGGCGTTCCGGGAACGGGCATGCCCGCGTTTCATTCCTTCGATAGTTCTCAGATAAGAGCCGTGGTCGCTTACCTCCGCACGCTGCAGGGGAAAAATAAAACAACAGCTCTCCCCGGAAACCCCGAACAGGGCAAGGCTCTTTTCTTCGGCAGGGCAGGATGTTCGCAATGCCACATGGTTGCGGGCGATGGAGGCTTCATCGCATCGGATCTGTCGGAGTATGCGCGCATTCATGAAGCGGATCAGATCCGCAGCGCGATCGTCGACCCGGCGAGTACCGGCCCGCAGGCCCGATTGGTGACCGTGACGCTTCATAGCGGCGAAAAGTATGCCGGCAGAGTGCGCGATGAAGATAATTTCTCGGTGCAGTTGCAATCACTGGATGGGACTTTTT
>JASHRB010000013.1 GCA_030037575.1 Candidatus Sulfotelmatobacter sp.
GCCACCGGTTCCTCCAGCGGCTTGCCCGAGACCAGCAAAAAACGAATCCCGTCATCGCCCGCCTGCACCGTCACTTCATCGCCGCGGTCAAACAAAATCAGCGACCGGTTATCCGCTTCGACGGGAGGCGCGGTATCGAGCCACTTCACCGCCTCGGTCGGCACCGCCAGCGGACCAGAGGCATTGCAAAACTTGCCGCTCCCGCCAAACACATACGCAAACGCGCGCCGCGTCGTTTCCACCGGCAGCGATTTTCGCTTGCCCGGCGCGACCGACACATCGAGATAAATCGGATCGGCGGCGATCCCATCCACCGGACCTTTCTTTCCCCAAAAACTTCCACACACCACGCGCACATGGGTACCGTCATCGTCTTTGATTTCGGGAATATCCAGCGACTTCACTTCCTGATAGCGCGGCGCGGTCATCTTCAATGAGGCCGGCAAGTTCGCCCACAACTGAAACCCATGCATACGCCCCGTCGTATCGCCTTTCGGCATCTCCTGATGAATGATTCCGCTGCCCGCTGTCATCCACTGCACGTCGCCCGCGGCGATCGCGCCGCGGTTTCCCATGCTGTCGCCGTGCTCGACCGTTCCCGCCAGCACGTACGTAATGGTCTCAATGCCGCGATGCGGGTGCCAAGGAAAACCCGCCAGATAGTCCTCCGGCACGTCGTTGCGAAAATCGTCCAGCAGCAAAAACGGATCCGTCTCCTTCGTGTTGCCAAACCCGAACGCCCGGCGCAAATGCACTCCCGCGCCCTCGAGCGTGGGTTTCGACTTAATCAGCCGCTTCACCGGTCGGATGGACATAGCGGTTCCTTTCCCTTCTGGATAATCTTTGATGAAAAAAAGGCCCGCGTGGATTCTGCATGGATGCCCTCATGGGGCGGCCCACTGAAAAGTAGCGCCGCGCAGAGACAGCAAACAACAATAGCCCGGCGGCGGGCGAGGTCGCCAGTGGGAGGCGAAAAAACGCCGAGCCCTTTACCTGGGGGCTCGGCGGCAAAACAATAAAGACGACAGGCCTTTTTCCGTTCCGCTCCGGGCAACCTCCTGTGGCCTTCCCCTGGCGCTGTCGATGGTCTTCAGCGTGGCTTTTCCCGCTCCCGCTTTCGTGGGCTCGAAGCAGGCCGTAATGGTGCGATTCGTCCCCGCCGCGACCGACCATGCGCATCCGTTGCAATAGGAGAAATCGGCGCCGTCGATATCCAATCCGCTGATGCCGACCGTGGTCGTGCCCTCATTCGTGACGGTCACAGTTGATTCCGACTCGGTCCCGTCAGTCGCCTCGCCGAAGTGGATCGACGGACGACAGCTTGATCGAAGTCCCTGCGCCCGCCAATTTTCCCGCCTCGCACGTAAAATAAATGTGGCCGTCCCAGAACCATCGTTCCGGCCAAAAGCGGGCATTCATGAGACTCATTCGATCTGCCGTATTCGCCCTGGCCCTTGCCGGCGCGTTTTTCTACTTCACGACCTGGCGCTCCAATGCGAGGTTCGTCGCGTCAAATCCCTCGGGTTGGTTGGGCCAGCCCGCGCACGTTGAAATCACCGAAGCCGCTGGCGGCGAATCCCTCGACCCCGAAGAGCAAAACAACATCCTCGTCTATCGCAAGAACATTCCGTCGGTCGTCAATGTAACGTCGCGCGCCATGACCTTCGACTTCTTCTACGGGCTGGTGCCCCAGGAAGGTCAAGGCTCCGGTTTTGTCATCGACAAAGACGGACACATTCTGACGAACTACCACGTCATCGCCGACGCGCGGCAACTGGAAGTCACCATGCATAACCGCAAGAAGTACAAGGCTGCTGTTGTGGGCACCGATCCTCCGCACGATCTAGCGGTGATCCAGATCAAGGCGCCCGATCTCGTTCCGGCCGTTCTCGGCGACTCGCGCAATTTGCAGGTGGGGCAGAAGGTTTATGCCATTGGCAATCCTTTTGGCCTGTCGGGAACCATGACCCGCGGCATCGTGAGCTCGATTCGCCCCGTGCGCGAACCGAATGGAGCGACGATTGATGAAGCCATTCAGACGGACGCTGCCATCAATCCCGGCAATTCCGGTGGACCGCTGATGAACTGGCACGGCGAAGTCATCGGCATCAATACCATGATTTTGTCGAGCGTGGGCCAGAATTCCGGCGTGGGATTCGCGATTCCCATCAACACCGCCAAAGCCGTTCTCAACGATCTCATGACGCTCGGCCGCGTGCGCCGTCCGGCGCTGGGCGTGAGAACGATTCCCATCAGTCCGGAACTGGCCGACGAAATCGGGCTTGCCGCCGATTACGGTTTGCTGATTGTAGAAGTCACTGCCGGCGGCTCCGCCGATCGGGCCGGCCTGCGCGCCGGTACGGAACGCGCTTATTTGGGCAACACCCCGATCATGCTGGGCGGAGACCTGATCGTCGCCATCGACGGAGAAAAAGTCGAAGACGAAGACGACCTCGCGCAGATGATGAACAACCACCGCGCCGGCGACACGGTGAAAGTTACGATTTACCGCGGCAAGAAGAAAATGGATGTGAGCGTTTCGCTCGGCGAGGCCCGGGAGCAGGTGTAGAAAGGCGGCTCTCGGCGATTGGCTCTCGGCCTTCCGCAAAACCGCGCCTGCTCCGCCGCCCAAACCTGGCGCCAAAATCCGAGAGCTGCTCATAAAACTTACAGGGCTGTGATTCGGGGGAGGTTGTGGACATGGAAATAACGCGGATCGGTTGGCCCCGCCCCGCCAACCGCCCCTTGTCGTATTGCCAGCAATTGAAGCCGCTGTTCCGGAAGAGCTTGTGTCCTGGATCCACAGTTACGTCAACCCCTGGCCGATAAAACCGTGTCCGATTGCGCCCCACGGCTGCACATGTTGAATTGCGACGCGGCGCCATCAAACTAGGTCACGCGGCCGCCGGCATGGATCAGCCTTGGCTTGTCGAAACCGGAACCCGACCAGCGCCATGGGAACCGCCCGGCTGGGTTTGATTTCTTTGGACGGATTTGGTTGAAAGACGAGAGCGTGAAGGTAGGCGTCATGGTCGCAGTGGTTGCGGTGAACGCGGTCGGCAATGAACACGCTGGGTGGACCGTGTAGTCGCTGTCGAGTTCGGTGAAGTCTCCTTCCTGAGGCAGAAGTAAAATTGGTCGACATGAATACCCACAGCGTTCGTGAATTCTGTATGGCGTTTCCCCATGCCACCGAGAAGCTGCAGTGGGAAGACGAGCTGTGTTTCAAAATCGGTGGCCGGATTTTCGTGATGCTGGGCCTCGACATTCCACGCCTTTGTTTCAAATGCTCGGCAGAATGCTTCGACGAGTTGATCGAGCGCGACAACGTTCGTCCTGCACCCTATGTGGGCAGATACAAATGGGTCATGCTCGACCGGCTGGACGCGGTTCCGTGGAATGAACTGCAAGAGCTGATCCGGCGGTCGTACGGGATGGTCGCGGCCAAGGTGCCGAAAAATGCCAGGGCGCCGCAGAAAAAGAGCCCGAAAAAGACGCCCCACCGCCCCGGAAAATCGCGTCGAAGTTGAACAGACGCAAATGGTTTCCTGCTCGCTTGCGAATCAGCTCTCCGGCAAACTCCAATTTGACTCGCCTTGCCGCCCTCGGCTAGCCTCAAGAGTCCACCGCTTCCCGGGCGCCTTCTATATTCCCATGCGATCCCGTTACAGATCATTCGTCCTGTGGCTCATAGCGTGCGCCGCGGTGTTTGCCGGCCCACGGGCCCAAGCCTCGCCGGAGCCGGTACACGCACCGCACGGCATCGTGGTGAGCATTCACGGGTTAGCGTCGCAAGCCGGGATCGAGATCATGCAGGCGGGCGGAAACGCTGTAGACGCCGCCGTGGCAACGGGCTTTGTCCTTGCCGTGGTCCATCCCGCCGCCGGCAATCTCGGCGGCGGCGGCTTCATGCTGATGCGCATGGCCGACGGCCAGTCGCGCTTCATCGACTATCGCGAGAGCGCTCCCGCGGCGGCCAAGCCGGACATGTATCTGGACGCGCAGGGCAATGTGATCGACCTAGCGAGCATCATTGGATACAAGGCGATCGCGGTACCCGGTTCCGTGGCCGGCATGGTATATGCCGAACAGAAATATGGAAAGCTCACCCTGAAACAAGTCATGGGCCCCGCAATCCAGTTGGCGAAACAGGGATATGCGCTGAGTTGGGGCGAAGCTCGCGATTTTCACGATAAATATCTCAGCCAGTTTCCGGAATCGAGGCGCATATTTCAGCGCGACGGCAATTACTATCAGGCGGGAGAAATTTTCCGCCAGCCGGATCTCGCCCGAACTCTCGAGCGCATTGCCTCGAAGCCCGACGATTTTTACCGCGGCGATTTGGCGCGGGAGCTGGCCGCCGCCCTGCAAAAAGGCGGAGGGATCATTACCGCCGACGATCTCGCTCACTACCAAGTGAAAGAGCGTGAACCGGTGCGTGGAACTTATCGGGGCTACGAAGTCATCAGCTCGCCGCCCCCCTCTTCCGGCGGCACGGTTCTGATTGAATCATTGAATATTCTCGAGGGCTACGATCTGGCCAGGATGGGAGACCGCTCGTCCGAGTCGATTCATTTCACCAGCGAAGCTTTTCGCCGCGCTTTTTTCGATCGCGCGGAATTTATGGGCGATCCGGATTTCGCGAAAATTCCGGTGGCGCAACTTGTCGATAAGAAATATGCCGCGGCATGGCGCCAGACCATTGCCGCAGACCGCGCTAGCGACAGCAAAGAACTCAAGCGTCCCGCGATTTTCAGCCAACTGGAGCAATATGCGGCGGCGCATCCGCCGCCGCAGACCTATCACGAAGGCCGGCACACGACTCATTATTCGGTGGTCGATGGGGAGGGAAACGCGGTTGCCGTCACCACCACAATCAACGCCTGGTTCGGCTCGCACGTCACCGCGGACGGCCTGGGATTTCTTTTAAATGACGAAATGGATGACTTTTCCTCCAAGCCCGGCGTACCGAACTCCGACGGCTTGATTCAGGGTATGGCGAATGCGATTGGGCCGGGAAAGCGGCCGCTCTCGTCGATGACCCCGACGATTGTTGCGCAAAATGGAAAGCCGTTTCTGGTGCTGGGGTCGCCGGGCAGTTCAAAAATTATTACCACGGTGGCGAATGTTCTGATGGGTGTGATCGATTACGGCATGAACATTCAGGAAGCGGTA
>JASHRB010000190.1 GCA_030037575.1 Candidatus Sulfotelmatobacter sp.
TCACCGGCGCCGACGTGCAGAAGATGTCGGATGCGGAACTCACCGATATCATCGCCAACGGGAAGAACAGGATGCCCAAATATGCGTCCCTGAAACCGGAAGAGGTGAAGGGGCTGGTGGCCTATATTCGCAGCTTGAAAAAATAGTCCTCCGTTCCCTGTTACGAGCAGAGCCGAACGTCCAAGGCGCGAAAAGCACGCCTTCTGCGTACACAGTGTGCCCATCAGAGTATGGAAAGATGGCGGTTTTTCAAGAATATGCGAGAACGCATTCGACAATGGTTACAGCCCGTGTATTTTCTGGGGCAAAATTCGGTCACGCTTACCGGGGCCGTGATCACGACGAGCGGGGCGCTCACAACCATCGCCTTCTGGTTCTATGAGATCTTCCTGCCCGGCCCACCACATCCTTACATCGGTCTTTTGGTCTATCTCATCCTGCCGGGCATTTTCCTACTCGGTTTACTCCTAATCCCTCTCGGCATCTGGATCAGGCGGCGAAAACTGCACGCGAGCGGGACGCTGCCGGAAGCTTTCCCGGCTATAGACCTGCGTTTGCCCGTGGTGCGACGCACCTTGGAGTGGGTGGCATTTGCAACTGTGCTCAATCTTTTGATTTTGGGCACCGCGTCCTACCGCGGCGTTGAGTATATGGATTCGACCACTTTCTGCGGGATGACTTGTCACACAGTGATGGCTCCCGAATATACGGCTTACCAGAACTCCCCGCATTCCCGCGTGGCTTGCGTCGAATGCCACATCGGTCCCGGGGCTGGTTGGTTTGTGCGCTCCAAGCTCTCGGGACTGCGTCAGGTGGCTGCAGTGACTTTTCACACTTATTCGCGGCCCATTCCCTCTCCCGTGAAGTATCTGCGACCAGCACGGGAGACCTGCGAACAGTGTCATTGGCCGCAGCGCTTCACTGGCGACAAATTTGTCGTGAACACCAGCTACAAGGACGACGAAAAGAACACGCCTCAGACCGATGTGTTCCTGCTGAAGGTCGGCGGGCGAACGTGGCAGGGTTCGATGGGAATCCACGGGCGCCATCTGGCGGATAGCGCGCGGATTCAATACATCGCCACTGATCCCGAGCGTCAGACGATACCTGCTGTGTATTACACAGACGAGAATGGGAAAACCACCGAATTCATTTCAACCGATGCGAAGGCAACCCAAAAAGAACTCGATGCTGGTGAACATCGGGTGATGGATTGTGTCGATTGCCACAACCGCCCGACGCACGCCTTCGATCTGCCTGAGACCGCTGTGGACAAAGCCATGTCGGTCGGCCGGATCAGCCCGGACCTGCCATACATCAAGAAGAAGGCGGTCGAAGTTCTTAAAGTGGATTATTCAGCTCGCGATCTGGCCAAACGGAGCATTGTCGCCGAGCTCGAGAAGTTCTATCGCACAGGCTACCCGGGGATATACCAAACCCGCCGGGCCCTAGTGCAGCAAGCAGCCGACGAAGTAGCGGCCATCTACTTGCGCAACATTTTTCCGGAAATGCGGGTCACCTGGGGCACGCACCCCAATAATCTGGGGCACAACGATTCACCGGGCTGCTTCCGCTGCCACGATGGGAGCCATACCAGCGCCGATGGTCAGACAATCACCAATGATTGTTCCGCCTGCCATGAATTCCTAGCGACAGCCGAAGAACATCCCAAGGTTCTAAACGATCTGGGATTGGAATAGGAGGGATGCGATAGGGAGTGTTACCGTGCCTAAAATATGGCAATACGAAGAATGGCGCGCTGAGTTTTTGGGTCGGGTTCTTTCATTATTCGTTCTCGCACTCATACCAGGTCGACTCATAGCCCAGTCGAAACAATCCGCAATTCCTAAACAAGATGAAGCGTGCCTCGCGTGTCACGGTCAGGCTGGGATGAAGTCGGACCGCGGCAAAAGCGTCTCGATTGATCGGAGCAAGCATTCAGCGAGCGTTCACGGCGTTTTGGGGTGCACGGATTGCCATACGACGATCAAGGGCTATCCCCATCCCACCAAAGTCGCCAAGGTGCAATGTTTGACTTGCCATGAAGATGAAGCCAAGCATCTCTCAGCCAGCATTCACGGCATGCTCGGCGAGCAGGCTTGCCAGTCCTGCCACGGTAACGCGCATGAGATTACCAGCGCTGCCGCGATCGCGCCGTCCAAATGCGCCCAATGCCACGCCGATGAGGTGGAGGATTTCAAGCAGAGCATTCACGGGCAAGCGGCAGCCTGGGGCGATGCGCGGGCGCCGAACTGCGTTTCCTGCCACGGCGAACTGCATCAAATCCAATCGTCCAGCGCCGTTTCCTCGCCCGTTGCCCGGCGAAATGTGGCCGATACTTGTGCGACTTGTCACAGCAATCCGCAATTTCTGGCCAGCCACAATATTCCCTTCGCGCATCCAGTTGAACTTTACCGCCAGAGCGTGCACGGCCGCCTGATCGCGAGCGGAAATGAAAAAGCAGCGGTCTGTTCCGATTGCCATGGAAGTCATGGAATCTTGCCCGCGCAAGATGCACGATCCAGGATCAATCACTGGAACCTGCCGTCAACCTGCGGACGGTGTCACTCCGACATCGCAAAGACTTATCTCGAAAGCGTCCATGGGGAAGCCATGAAGGCCGGTGTAAGGGATGCTCCTGTGTGCAGCGATTGCCACGGAGAACATCTGATCCTGGAGCCCAAGCAGGCTGCATCGCTGGTCAACGCGTCTCGCGTTTCGCTGGCAACCTGCGGGCGATGCCACAACGATGAACGCCTGGCATTACGTTACAATCTGCCCACAGATCGTATTCCATCCTATGCCGACAGCTATCACGGATTAGCTCTGCGTGAAGGATCGCAAAGCGTGGCGAACTGCGCTTCTTGCCACGGGGTACACAACATTTTCCGTTCCAACGACGCGCGATCGACCGTAAACACCGCGAACCTCGCAAAAACCTGCGGGAATTGTCACACAGGGGTCGGCGAACGCTTCGCCATCGGGCCTGTTCACGTGCAGATCGCAAGCGGTCCGGCGCATCCGGTCGTGAAATGGATTCGCTGGACCTACTGGGTCCTGATTCCGATGACGCTCGGTTTCATGATTCTGCATAACCTGATCGACTTCGTCTCGAAGCTGGTGCGCCGCACGCCGCGACACGAAAGCGGGGAATACGTGACCCGCATGACTCACAACTTCCGCATCGCGCATGCGGGGGTGATGCTCAGTTTTCCGACTCTGGTCTTTACAGGTTTTGCGCTGAAATACCCTGAGTCCATGTGGGCGCGGCCCATCTTACTCTGGGAGCGTCACTTCGCTTTTCGCGGCGCCATGCACCGGGCCGCGGCTGTAATCCTGATTGCGGCAACTGTCTACCACGTGATCCATCTCGCGGTAGTGCGGAAGGATCGCGATCGCTTCTTGAAAGCAATGTTTCCGTCCATTAAAGACGTCACCGACCTGCTTCAGGTATGCGCCTACAATTTGGGGCTCACGAAAACAGAGCCAACATTTGCGAAGTTCAACTACGCGGAGAAAGTGGAATATTGGGCCTTCCTGTGGGGCACAGTCGTGATGACACTCTCCGGCTTCCTACTGTGGTTCAACAATTTCACATTGCGACATTTTCCGAAGTGGGTTTCAGACGCGGCCACGGCCGTACATTATTACGAGGCGCTGCTGGCAACCTTCTCGATTCTGTTGTGGCATTTCTATATGGTGATCTTGGATCCGTTGGTCTATCCCATGGATACTGCCTGGCTCAACGGGAAGGTGCCGGCGGATCATTATAGGCATTCGCGGCCGGCGTATTTTCGGGCCTTGCAGGCTGAGGAACCGGCAAGAGCTTCCGAGGCGGCAAAAGAGAAAGCAGCGGAGACGACGGCACTCGTCGAATAACAGTTGATCTGCTGATCTGCCGAGAGACCTAACGGCTGCAGATGTGGGCACCCTCCCAAGTGCACTTATGGCACTTGGTTCTGCCCCGAACGATTCTCCGCGCAGCCTCTAGGCGCTGATCAGCGACTCCAAAGCAACGCGATTCGAGATCACCAACGTAACCCCGCGCTGTTGGATGAGGCGCCGCTTCTTGAATTCGGCAAGGAGCCGGCTTACGGTCTCGCGTGTGGTCCCGATCATCTGGCCGATCTCTTCGTGAGTCACGGCCATTTTCACCTGGCCGGATTGTTTTGATGCAGTGCTGTTGTCGAGCCATCCCACAAGCAGCCGAGCAAGTTTTTCGCTCGCAGAATCAGAGAGCATCAGGTCGCGGATCTCGCGACAGGTGGCGGTGTAATCCTGGCTCAGGTGCTGAGTTACCCACAAGCCGATTTCGCCGTGTATGCGCATAAGACGCAGCAGGTCGCTCTGCCGTATGAAGCTGACATCGGATGGCTCCTGAGTCTCGGCTGTAGCTTCATATTCCCGTGCGGAAATTACGGAGGCTACTCCGAGCAGGTCGCCAGGCTCGGCAATTCGAAGAATCAAGGTTCTGCCGTCGCGGCCAGAAACGGAGAGTTTTATTCGGCCTCGCCGTAAAATGAACACTCCCCGCGGCGGCTGACCTTCGGAAAACAGCGCCACTCCCGCGGGATAAGTCGTGGTTAGCGCTGCTTGCTCGATCACATCCACGGCGGCTGGAGAAAGGCGGACAACCGTTTTGTTTGAGTCCTTCTGCAGTCTGTCGATAACCTCCGTCGCCATCGTTGGCCTCCCGTGACAACTAGCTGGGGCAGGTCTCCTGCCAAATATTTTCCGCCTCGAGATGCTCAGGGCTGCATATCGGATCTACTGGAAAATAGGGCAGTTAGAAATGCTCCCGGCCACCGTTGGCGTGGGGCTTGATCGGGGTTGGCTCAGTGGAGGCTGCGTGCTTTCACCCAGACGGGCTGTGTGATCGTCATCATTAATGCTATGTGACCGCTATTACTCCGGTATAAGGCTGCGCTCACTCCAGCGCCTTATGAAGAGCATTCAGCAAAGTT
>JASHRB010000191.1 GCA_030037575.1 Candidatus Sulfotelmatobacter sp.
GTGGGCGCAAGGAGGCCGTTTAATCCGGGCAGCATCGATCCGTTCGGCAGATTGCCGGGCATAAACCCGTTCCAGAAATTGAAAACATTAAAGACGCTGGCGTTGGGCTCAACCGTCACCCGGTCTTTGATGTGGAATGGCCAGGCGAGTCGCGCGTCGAGCGACTTGAACCATGGAATGCCCGGGGCATTGACCGCCACCGAATCAATCGAGGGTAACACCCAGCCGAGCGCCGTCATGTCGTTCGGCGTCATAACCGGCGGCCCAGAGATCAAGCCCGGACAGCTGAAGGGATTGCCGGCCACGCTGTCGGCCACCAGGCAGGCGCCGGCCGGAGTTAGCGCACCCGCATAGGTGTGATTGTAAGTGGCCACGACCTCACGCAGATTATCGAAGTTCGTGCCGCGCTCATACTGGCCGATCTGGGTTCCGGGCAGCGGTTCGGGAGCACCGTTCGCGGGCAAGCCAGAGCCCAGCCAATCGGTGGCAAAAATTTCGCCGCCGTGGGTCAATTCTGGAAGTTCGATGTTCTGCGCCAGCGGACTGTAGAAATGGGCCGCCAGACTGAATCTCGTATACCAGGGCAGGTCGAAGGTTCCGCTGAACGAAATCTGATGCTTGCGGTCGAGGCCGTCGGGACCGCGGAACCGCATCGGCGCATCGTTGTCCACCGCGAGGTTCACCGCACCGTCGTCGGCCACCGGGGTGGTAAATTTCGAGTAGACGTAGGAGAATTCAAAATTTGCATTCCTGACGCCGCGCATCAGTTTATCGGCATGTTGCACAAACTTTCCCTGAAAGGCGGTGTACAGCGAGCGCCCTCCGGGAAACAGCATGTCGACGCCGCCCACGGCCCCGGTATTGAGAGAAAACGCATTGGTACCGGGAAAGGCGCAGTAGGAACAGGGCGCGCCACCGGTGGTTGCCAGGTTGGAATCAAGACCCGCCTGGGAATAGGCGGCCTGCGCTCCGGCGACGCCAAGCGCATTAATCATGCAAGTCGCCTCGTTGAATCCGGTGGGACAACCGTAGGCCCGCTGGGCCGCGTCGCGAGCGGCGGCGGCATTGGCCTGGTTGAAGCTGCGCGCGGCTCCGCTGTGATTGATATCCTGCCCGATCAAAAAGTGCTCACCGATCGTACGAATGTAGTCGACGCTCACCCGTGAATTGGAACCCATGGCTTTCTCGAATCCCAGATTCATCTGATAGGCTCGCGGCGTGCGATAGCCGGGATAAAGCAGATCGTAGCCGCGGTTGTTGAGCGCGGTCAGGGTGGTGCCGACAAAGTTGGGATTCGGCTGTCCTGCCGGAATTGCGGCCGCCGCGCCCTGGTAGGCGCTGCTCAAAGCCAAAATCTCCGGAGCCACCGCGGCGATGGTTCCGCCGCAAAAAGTCGGCAATGCTGCAAGACCTGTCGTGGTGCTGACGACCGTCGCCGCCCCTCCAGCGACGGAAGCGCCAGCTGCCAGCTTCGTCGGCCAGGGAAACGGTGCGGCCACGCCGGATGAACAAACTTCCGGCGCGCTCTCCACCTTGCCATCGGCGACTCGCGCGGGGTTGTCGTAAAGAAGATTGTTCAGCAAAGGATCGGAAAAGAAAATTCCTGCGCCGCCGCGAACGACAGTTTGCCCGCCTCCACCGACGTTCCAGGCAAAGCCAGCCTGGGGGCCGAAGTTTACGTTGGGATTACGAACGCGATCTCCATAGCCCGATCCCCATTGATTCAGCGCGGGCAAGGGGCCAAGATTGCTGTCTGTCAGGCCGGAGTCATGCAGATAATTCACGCCATAGGTAAGCGTCAAGTGAGAATTCGCGCGAAACGAATCTTGCACATACATTTGCAGGCGATTGTCGGGATTGAAACCGCCGCCAGGCAGGCCGAACGCGGATTGCGTGGTCGCGAATCCAACTCCGTTGCCGAGGGTGACGAAATCGGCCGGATACAAAGTGGGATTGGAGAACGTCAGCGGCAAAACCGAAGTCGTGCCCACCTGAGGGAATGCGGCAAAATCCGTCCAACGGGCGGAATCGATTCGATTGAACGCGATTCCATAGCGAAGAAGGTGATCGCGCAAAACGCGGCTACCGTCATAGCGCGCCAGCTTGTTCGATTGATACTCGCGCTCGGGACCCAGCCAGCTCGGACCGCCGCAATAGGCGCCCCCTCCGCTGAGAACGCAATTGCCGCCGATGGCTGTGCCGAGATCAATGCCCAGGCCAGGAATTGGGTTGTCGACCCCCCCCAGCGTGCCCGTCGCGTCCGTCACCGAACTGCGTAGCTTCAAATACTCGATGCGCAGGCTGTGCATGTAAGCGCCGGTATCGAAATCGACGCCCAGAGTGTTGGTGAAGGTATTGTTGTCAGCGTGCAGTTGTTGGGTGGAACTGGCAGAACCGAAGGGCCGAAGATCGTTATTCTGGAAAAAATTAAAGCGGTAAAACGCTCGCGTGCTGCCGCGCATGTTCCAGTCAGCGCGCTCATCGGTGTCGAATTCGCCATAGGGTTCAGCCAAATTGGCATACAAGCTGTCGAAGGGATACGCGAAGGGTTCTGGCTCGGTAAGCGCCTGCCGGCTGCGCTCGGCGTCGGCAAACCAGAAAACTTTGTCCTGGATGACGGCGCCTCCGGCGTGCCCACCAAACTGCTCGCGGGAAAACGATTGCGGCGCCGTTCCCGGGAGCGAGGCCGCACCTTCATCCCCGCGAAACAACCCGAACAGATCGCCGTGAATCTGATCACTCCCCGAACGCGTGATGATGTTCACCGCTCCGAAGTCAGTCGGCCCGCTCGCAACATGAAGCAGCGACTGGCCAATCTGAACTTCCTGGATGGCGCCCGCAGGAATGTTTTGCGTCGGCGCTCCAACCACCTCGTCGCTCACCTCGACGCCGTCGATCGTCATGCGGGTCTGGCGGCCGAAATGGCTGAGCAGCGAGATTGACGAAATCCCATTTTTCGTCGCCGCCAAGACTCCTCCATCCTGGGTTTGCACTCCGGGCACGACCTGGGCGTAGTCAAAAAAATTGTTCCCATTGATGGGGAGCGCCCCCCGCTCGGTTTCGCTGAGCACCGCTTGAACGGTTGCTTGCTGCACATTTACGGCGACGTTGTCCGCAACCTCGACCGTGGGTATGTCGAAACCCGGTTGCATTTTTACATCGGCGGTCGAGGCATTGCCCACGTGAACCGTCAACGTGAGGTGAGCGCGGTGAAATCCTTTGACCGAAATCAGCAGCGAATAATCGCCCGGCTGAATCGGGCCGGAGGAATACTGGCCCGCCGCCGAGGTCGAAGTGTGGATGACTCCCGACGTTACCGTGTTGGTGATATCCACCCGGGCGCCGACGACCGCTTTACTCTTGGGATCAGTCACCAAACCCACGATGCTGCCCGTGCCGGGCGCCTGGGCCAAAAGAAGCGGCGAAAAAAGCGGAAGAACGAGGGCCGCGACGGAGAGCAAGCCGAGAGCTGCGCGGGCTGAAGAACGGGCGAAATCGAAATCCAAAATAACCAACCTCCGATGCGGAATGTTCACAGAACCTTTCTTATGCGGCTCGAGCTGCCCGGTAAACGTGATTCGACGGAAGCTCTGAGGATATCAAACCCGCGCGCCATCTTTCCCCGGCGCTTTTCAATGTTCCCGGCCGCGCTCCAGGCGGGCGATTCACTGCCAGCGGGCTGGCCCATCGCCGGGACGCCGGAAATTCAGAACTCGGATTTCGTTGTGTAATAGCCAACCCTGTGCCGTACCTGGTATGAGGAAGCGCCCGGCGCATTCACCAGAACCTGAATGCGGCGGAACTCCGAAGTCGACGATCGTGGCGACGGATAGTAGGCCAACAGATACTGCGTTCGCAGTTCGTCGCTGATCTGGTGGAAGGCCTCATCGAGCTGCGACACGGAAGTTGCGTAGTAGTACTTGCCGCCGGTGTCTTCGGAGAGTTGAATCAGCGCGTGTTCGCCGCCGGTCTCCCGCCCCGCGCTGTTCTCGATGGGCACCACGATAATGCTGTAAACCAGAGCCTCCGCTTCTTCCGCGGCGCGGTCGGCTTCCGGATAATCGACTTTGCTGACCGTGTCCCCGCCATCGGTGATGAGCACCAGCACCTTCCGTCCCTGTCTGCGGTCGAGCGAACGCGAGGCGAGATAAACGGCATCGTACAAAGCCGTGGCCGCACCCAGGCGAACGTGATCGATGCCTTCTTCGATGCGCTTCAGATCGGGCGTGTAGGGCGTAGATTGTGAAACTGCTTCGCTGAAAGCGAACACGGAGAGAGCATCGACCGGACGCATAATGTCCTTGGCAAAGCGCTTGGCAGAAGCCAATTCCAGGGGCAGATCATGACGGGTGCTCAAACTGGTATCGATGGCAAGGGCAATCGAGAGCGGCAGGGCGGACTCCTTATCGAAGACCGAGATGGTCTGCGGACGTCCATCCTCGAGCACCGTGAAGTTGTCTTTTTTCAGTCCCGCAATCGGAGCACCGTGGGCATCGGTCACCGTAACGTAGACGTTGACCAGCTTGACATCGATTCTGAGGGTGGTGGCGGGGCGGTTTTGCTGGGGAGTGCTCTTGCCCGAAGGCTGCTGCGCCGGGGCCACGGCACAGGCCAAGACCAGCAGAATCAGCGTAGAGGTTTTCCTCATTCGTTGAAGAGAAGTATACCTTCGCAAATTTGATTCTGCGGCGCCGACTTTCTCTGCAATGACGATCGAGTGGGCCATTCTGCCTGAACATCGGGTTGAACAAACTCAGTCCGGTCACTTAGATGCGCGCTCCGGGTGGGGGCTGCCTGAGGCCGGAGAACTTCCCCGGGGAATTCCCTCGGGGAACGGCTCGCCATCGGCCCAGACGGCGCCGTCCGCGAAATACTCCTTCTTCCAGATGGGAACGGTGCGCTTGAGGGTATCGATCAGCCAGCGGCAGGCGTCAAACGCGGCGGCGCGATGGGCCGCAGCGACCACGATCAGTACGCTGGTGGCGCCCAGCTCAAGGCGTCCCAGACGATGAACCAGGGCGAGATCGCGAATCTGAAATTGTGTGAGCGCCCGCTCGGCCAAAGCTTCCATCTGCCCGAGCGCCATCTCTTCGTATGCTTGGTAATCGAGATAGAGCGTTTTGCGCCCTCGGGTCTGATTTCGCACCACGCCTTCGAACACAACAGCCGCGCCGTCGGCTGCGCTCTTGATCTTGTCAAGGACTGTGTTGGTCTCGATGGGATGGCGGGTGAGCAATGCGCGACGGTTGTTTTCTAACCCTCCACTCACGGGAGGGAGCAAGGCGATCTCGCAGCCTTCTTCCAGGCGGGTATCGGCGGAAGCATAGCGCTGATTGACGGCGACGGCCAACGAAGGTAAGGCGCTTTTCACTGCGGGCAGTCGCGCAGCGTAATGCTCGAGGACGTCGCCCGCGGTTGCCCCGGCAGGCAAATCCAGCGAGTCGCTCGATTTACCCGTGGCGTCTTTCAGCAGCCCGAAAAAGAGAACGCGCACCCGCACCCTTGCCAGTCTAACGCGAACCGGCCCGCTCGGTCGTCGAACCCGGCGAGTCTCTCGCGGACTCGAGCAAGATTTGTGGGCAAAAATAAAAACACGCCGCCGCAGGGCGAGTCGCCTGCGGCGCCGGCATAGGGATTACGAATGCCAGGTCACCACCTTGTCCTGCGCGACAACCGGTTGCACCGGCTGAATCGGCGGATGCTCCGCTCTCGATTCTTTCGGCGGCGGCAGAATCGTTTTGGCGGCAAACGATTCGGCCACTTCCGGCAGCGAAACCCGCAGCGCCTCGCCGATGGTCTTCACATAGTGAATGGTGGCGTTCTCGAGCTGCTCGGGAGTGAGATCCTCTTCCACGTTCATTTTGTTCTCCGCGGGAAGAATGATGGTGCTCAGGCCCGCGCGCTTGGCGGCAAGGACCTTTTCCTTGATGCCTCCCACCGGCAGCACGTTGCCGCTCAGCGTAATTTCGCCGGTCATCGCGGTGAGCGGATGAATGTGCTTGCCGGTCAGCAGCGAAACCAGCGCCGTGGCCATGGTTACTCCGGCCGATGGACCGTCTTTCGGAATCGCTCCCGCGGGCACGTGAATGTGAATATCGTGATCGGCGAAAAACTCTTCTCCGATACCGAGGTGGGCAGCATTCGAACGCACCCAAGTGAGGGCGGCCTGCATCGATTCCTGCATCACCTGGCCGATCTGCCCGGTCATGGTGAATCCGCCTTTGCCTTTCATGGCGTTGGCTTCCACGAACAGCACGTCGCCGCCCGCTGGAGTCCACGCCAGTCCGACGGCGACGCCGGGACGCTGGGTTCGCTCTTCGATCTCGCCTTCGGAGCGCACCTTGATGCCGCCGAGAAATTCCTGAATGATCTCTTGCGTGACCACCAGTTTTTCGCTCTTGCCCTCGGCCAGCCGCCGCGCCTGTTTGCGGCAGATGGTGCCGATGGTGCGTTCCAGGCTGCGCACTCCCGCTTCGCGCGTGTAGTGGCGAATCACGTAACGCAGGGCGGCTTCGGGAAATTCGATCTGCTCAGCCGTGATTCCATTTTCTTCCGTCTGCCGCGGAACCAGATATCGATTCGCGATGTGCAGCTTCTCTTCTTCGCTGTAACCCTGCAGTTCGATGATCTCCATGCGATCGCGCAAGGGCTCGGCAATCGGATCGAGCATGTTCGCCGTGGTGATGAAAAGCACTTTCGACAGATCGAAGGTCACATCGAGATAGTTGTCGCGGAAGGTTGAATTCTGTTCGGGATCCAGCGCCTCGAGCAGTGCCGAGGCCGGGTCGCCGCGGAAATCACGCCCTACTTTGTCGATTTCATCGAGCATGAAGACCGGATCCTTGGTCTCGGCTCGGCGAATGCCCTGGATAATCTGCCCCGGCAATGCCCCGATATAGGTGCGCCGATGGCCGCGAATTTCGGCCTCGTCGTGCACGCCGCCCAAAGACAAGCGGACGAACTTGCGTCCCAGGGCTCGCGCAATCGACTTGCCTAACGAAGTTTTTCCCACGCCCGGAGGCCCCACAAAACACAGGATGGGGCCTTTCATGTTCGGCTTCAGCCGCCGTACCGACAAATAATCGAGAATGCGGTCTTTCACTTTTTCGAGATCGTAGTGGTCCGCATCCAAAACCTCCTTGGCCTTGGGAATATCCACTTCCGCGCCCGAAGTCTTCGCCCAAGGCAAAACCGCCAGCCACTCCACGTAATTGCGCGTGAGCGAGTAATCGGCCGCCATGGGCGACATGCGCGACAGGCGCCCCAGTTCCTTGAGCGCTTCCTTTTTCACTTCATCGGGCATGCCGGCTTCGTCAATCTTCTTCTTCAGATCGTCGACGTCACGCTGTCCTTCATCCTGCTCGCCCAGTTCTTTCTGGATGGCCTTCATCTGCTCACGCAGGTAATATTCGCGCTGCGTCTGCTGCACCCGGTCCTGCACTTCGCTCTGAATCTTATTGCGCAATTGCTGAACCTCCAGCTCCTTGGCCAGATGCTGATTAATTTTTTCCAAACGCACGCGGATATCGAGCGTTTCCAACGTGTCCTGCTTGTCGGGAGTTGAAAGCGAGGGCAATGACGACGCGATGAAATCCACCAGCCTTCCGGGCTCGTCAATATTCATGGCCACGGTCGAAAGTTCGTCCGACAAGGTCGGCGAACCGGCCACAATCTGCTGGAACAACGTCAACACGTTTCTCTGCAACGCCTCAATCTGCGAACTGCTCGGCAGAATCGCTTCCGGAATCGGCGAAACACGCGCGCGCATGAACGGCGCCAGCTGCGTGAATTCGCCCAAACGGACGCGCTCCAGCCCCTCGGCAAACACAAACAGGCTCTGGTTGGGCATCTTTACCACTTTGTGAACGATGGCCGAGGTCCCGACCGTATAGAGGTCGCTCGGTTGCGGGCTATCGACGCGCGCCTCGCGCTGCGCCACGACCACAATGGTTTTATCTTCGCCCAGCGAATTGATGAGCTGAACCGAACTCTCCCGGCCCACTGTTAGCGGCAGGACGGCGTGCGGAAACAGCACCGTGTCCCGTACGGGAAGTACCGGCAAGGCCCGTACTTCATTGATTTCGCGCTGCTTAGGAACTGGCTCGGAAAGCGGCTGTTGGCTCATTGGCTCTCCTTGAGTGTAACTCACTCAAGCGACTTAGATGAGACGTTTGCGGAAAGGGTGCAAGAAGCCTCGCCGCGGCGCATTGCCAAATCTTACCTTAGCGCAGGATCCCTATTCTATCGGCAATTTTTGTTGTGGCCATGATGCCCAAGGTACCGAGGCCTAAGGTGGGAAAGCAGGCATCCGCGCGGGGCGGAAACTCATCTTGGGCAGGCCTTTTCTCCGCCTCTGCTTTAGTTTGCCTTGGGCTTTGATCGCGAAGTCTCAAAAACGCAGGCCCCCTCCCGCCATCCCACGCTGGTGAACTTCGATGGAGCGCCAGGAGCCCGGAGACTCGGATTCTATTGCGGCGATGGAAGTCGCAAGATGCGAAGGTATGCGGGTTTATTTGGAGCGCATGAGGCAGGGCGTTCTTCGCGCATTAAAAGCTGATGCTGACATTGTCCGGTGGCGCAATTCATTGGCCAGCGCATAGCCACGTCTCCACTCCATGACCCCACCACCGGACTTTGGCCACATCACGCCGCCGCCCGATAAATTCCCAACACCTTCACAAACTCCGCAACTTCGCCGAGATGCCGCAGCGCGTTACGCGCGGCTTCGTCGTTACCGCGCAGAAAATCAACGTAAAAGAGGTATTCCCACGGTCGACCGCGCAGGGGCCGCGATTCGATTTTGCTCAGGCTGATATCGCGCAAGGCAAACACACTGAGCGATTTGAACAGCGCCCCGGGAACGTTGCGGACTTTGAAGGCAATCGAAGTCTTGTTTGCGCCGCGAGCCATTGTCCGCTCACATTCTTCGAGCTGCTCACGCGCTGGTTTCTGTTTCCTGGCACCCGACTCGGTTGCCGCAGCGAGTTTGCGAATCAGAAAAAAGCGCGTGAAGTTGCGCTTGTCATCCTCGATCCCTGCCTGAAGAATTTTTCCCGCATATTGGCGCGCCGCGTGCCCGCCGGCAATTGCGGCCGCGTCGGAGAGCTTCTCCGCCATGACGTGCTTTACGCTGCCGGCCGTGTCGTAGAACGGGACCGGCTCAATCTGCCGGTGCCGGCGAAAGAAGTTGCGGCACTGATCGAGCGCCACCGGATGCGAGAAGACGCGCCGCACCCGGCTGAACTTCACGCCCGGAGCAGCAATCAGGTGGTGCACAATTCGCAGGGGAAACTCGCCTTCTATGAATACGTCTCGCGCCACCAGCAGGTCGGCGTGTTCGGCCACGGTCCCGGCCAGCGAATTCTCGATCGGAATCACGGCGGCGGCGGCCGTTCCCCGCTCGACGCGATCAAATACTGCGCCCGAGAGCGCGCACGGCACCACGGCGCAGCCCGGCACCATGCGTTCGGCCGCCTCATGGCTGAAGCAGCCTAATTCGCCCTGGATTGCAACCCTGACGCCGGAGGTTTTTACGGGGACGCGCGCCATCAGAATGCAAGGTAGCCGGAGTAGGCGTCCGGGTGCAAATCATTTTTGCGGGACGTCGCCGGCGGCAATGGCGAGCTGCTTCCGCAGTTCAAGCGCATCGACACCGCTCGAATAATAATGGGGGACAGTGCGGACCAAGCCGTAACCATGCCTTTTGTAGAAGCGCAAGGCGGTCCGGTTGTCCACGGCGGTTTCCAGTTCGATGAATTCCGAGTTCATAGTCCCCAGCCGCTCTTCGGCCTGGCGCAACAACTCCGAACCGACCCCGTGACGGCGCGCCGCGGCCAGCACATCGAGGGTAATTATATGGCCCACGCGCCGATTCGCTTCCGCGACGATGAAGCCGGCAATGGCTCCCGCCGTTGGCAGGGGCGTCGATGACCGCCCATCCCGAGGCACAGGCGGAGGCCCGATCCACTCTGGCGAGCTTACCGCCACCAGGGTGAAGGCGCCGGTTCGCCGCATGTAGACTCGAAGTTCTCCTCGGGAATATGAGATGCCGGGTGGAAAACACTCCTGATCGATACGCCAAAGCGCCTCGAAATCGGCGGGTTCGGAGTCCCGGATTTTGCAATCATGGCGGGTCAGCGGCACGCTGCCATTGTAGCGGGCGCGAGGCGCTTTGCGGACGGGACGCCGCGGCTCCAAAGCGTAAGCTTCAAATCCCGATTCGGTGGTGGAGGGACGGGCGCGCAAGACCGCGGCCGATGCCTCCCGGCCGGGAAAGTCGTACTAAATCCTGGAATTCAAAAATTGATTTTGCCGATTTTGCGTCGCAGCGGCGGGCAACTCGTCGGCTCCCGGCGAGCAAATGGTGACCGCGCGCACCCCACCGGAACTCGCCCTCGAAGGATTGCCGAAAGTCCGTCTTCGCTGATTTCGAAGCTGACTGCTGAGCCAGGCAAACGCTGCTTGCAGTTTGACCGAAATCGGCCGCGACAGCCGGTAACGCGGGTAGCGCCGTGAGATTCATGGGCGCGGGGGAAGAATTGCTCGTGGCTTTTTTGGAAAACCCAGCTTCCATGCTCGGCAAGAAAGTTAACTTTCATTTGTCGGAAGCGGTCTTGGCGCACTGCTTGGGCACCAGCCGCCTCAACTCAAACGCCGGGTCGGGGCCGGACTTCCAGGGTCCCGCTACTCAGGCCCGACCGGGGGGGCTTCGAAATTAGTCCCGATTGTCTCTTGCGCCACCGCAACCACGGACGTACCATGAGCATCAGAGGAAGCGTTGTGCTGCGCCTTCTGTTGATCGATGTGGCCGGTTCGGTCCTCCTTCTGCTGCTGTGGTATCTCGTGTTTTCCAGCTACAACCGAAAGCGAGGAGCCGCCGCTCTGCGCTGGGTCGAAACCGCTTGCGCCGGCAAAGCCCGCGTGCTTGAGTCGCGATGGATGGGCAACGCCCACCTGCAGGCGCGCTTGCATTTTCTTTCTCGGGCCTTCGACAACGCGCTGGTGACGGTTAAGTTTCGGCCCAGGGCTTTACCGCTACAGTGGCTGGTGAGTTGCCTGCACCGGCAAAAGGAAACCCTGACTTTTGAGGCCGATCTTGGAGGTTCGCCCAGCTTCCGTTTGGAAGTTTTGCGGCATCGCTGGAGCGCGCACAACCGCGGCCTCTCAACTGGCAGGCGGGATGGAGGCGAGTGGCAAGTCTATGAGCCCGGGCCCATCATTTTGACCACGCGAACCCACTGGAAACAGGATCCCACGGCCGAATTGAACGCATTAATGTCCGTCCGTCGGCAAGATATTCTGCAGGTGCGTTTCCGTCCGGAATCGCCGCAATTCTCGGCCACGCTCAATTTGGAAACCCTGGCCGACCCCAACACCGCGGCCGGATTTGTCAGCGCCCTGCGGGAGATCGCAGCCGGCGCATCCACGCACCGGCAATAAAGACCATGTGTGCGACCTCGCTGGCCAACGATTCCACGGCTCACTGCGCTTATTCCTTTCTTGGCCGGTCGACCTGTACTAGTGTTCCCTGCCATGATTTGGCACCGCCGCTTCGTCGGGTGCAGGTTTTCTGTTCTTCTGGCCGCTTTATTTTTCCCTGCGTCTTCTGTTGCGGGCGAGCCCCACGGGGATGAAATCCGCTCCCCGAATTTTTCCGTTGTAACCGATGCCGGCGAAGGACACGGCCGCGAAGTTGCCCTGGGCTTCGAGCAGATGCGCGCCGTTTTTGGCGCGCTGATGACGAAAGCCAACGTCAGCCTGCCGATCCCACTACAGATCGTGGCTTTTCGAAACTCGAAGGAAAGGAAATGGGGCAGGTTGCGCCCCGGTTTAATGGAAAGCCAACCCAGGTAGCGGGGCTTTTTCAGGGCGGGAGCGACCGCTGCTTCATCATGCTCGACATGTCGGTGGAGAACCCATGGACTGTGGTATTCCATGAATACGCTCATCAATTGCTCAACGGCAACGTGCAGGGCTCGATCGATCTCGATGCCAGCTTCGCCGATTCCTACGCGCTTCTGGCTTTCGCCCAGTCGAGCTTGGGCGACGCCGCGAAGGCGCTGGTCTCTATGCAAAAAGCGTTTGCGCTAAGCCCCCAGAACCGGCAGTCTCTGTTCAACCTTGCCAATCTTTATTACGTCAACCGTCAACCGGAACAGACCATCTCGCTCCTTGAGTCCGGGCAGACCAGCGACAGCATCGATCTGGCTACGCGGGCTGCCCAACTGCTGTCTGCCGCTCAACAGATGAGCGACACCCTGAAGCGCGGGGCCCTAGTTTCTGCGCCGGCGTTCGCGCCTCGGCCGGAGGTGGGAAGCGAGAATGGCTCGGTTGCCAAACCCTCGGCTGCAGAGGGCGGGCCACCCACCGCTGTCATAACCCTATCTTCCCAGCCGGCAAAGTATCTTCGGGGCACGCTCACCAGCGCCGACTGCTCCACCCCCCCCGTCAGTTTGGCTGACCATTGTTAATCAGGCGAAAACCTGGAGGTTAAAAGTGAGCGAACGCAATCGTCTCGCCTTAATCGGGGCCGACGAGTTCTCTTGTTCGTGGGCGAATCGACGGGTGGCGGTGAATTACTTTGAAAATCCGGATGGTCAAGCGGTTGTGATTTCTCTCGAAATTCAATAGCCGGAA
>JASHRB010000192.1 GCA_030037575.1 Candidatus Sulfotelmatobacter sp.
GTTCTATGCGAACAAGTTCGCGCCATTAGCAAGACCCGCTTGGCTGCACCCAGCGGGAAGTTCGACAAGCCGGTCATGACAAGCATTGATGCCTCTCTGAAGATGACACTCGATCTCTCCTGACAAGGCGGTAGGGCGCGAGAGATGCCCCTCTTTCGGGTTTTTTGGTTTTTTGCTGACGCAGAAACGCTAATTTAGATCACTGCGCGGAGAACCTTGGCCGCCGCGAAGATGGAGACAGAGATCGTTCGCGGCAAAAGCTGCCGCTCAGCATGAGCCCTTGGGCACAGCTCACCAGTGGAACTTCATCGCAAACTGGAACTGCCGCGGATCGTAGGCGGCCGTGGCCTCGCCGGCGTTGGTGAACAACGGGCTAACGGCGGCCACGTTATAGCGGTTCGCGATGTTGAACATGTCGGCGATCAATTCCATGTTGTAGCGCTCGGTGAAGTAGACGCGCCGCGCGATGCGGAAATCGTTGAACACGACCCAGGGCTGAACCCCCGCGTTGCGTCCCAGGTTGCCGTCCAGCGAGAGCAGCGTTCCGTTGTAGTCGGCGGTACAGACTTCCTGAAAAACTCCGGTCGGCGAGTACTTCGAAGCCACGGCCGGATAACCCAATGCGGTACATGCCGGATTTACAAACGTATTGGGCCGGCCGGTCAGCGATGACAACTGAAGATTGTCGTCATTGCCGGTAATGATGTTGAACGGCCGTCCCGAGCCAAACTCAATTAGCGGAGCAAATGTCCAGTCACTGAGCAGTTTTCCTTCAAACCCTCCCCCGCCGACTTTGCCCGTCTGGTAAATGCCGCTGAAAACGAAACGCTGCCGCTGATCGAACAACGAGGTCGAGCGGTCCAGATCCGGATAATAGCTATCCTGCGGTGTCAGGGTTGCCTCGAGATCGGTCGAATCGTCGATCGCGTGCGACCAGGTGTAGGACGCAAGAAATTCCAGATGTTGGCTGTAGCGTTTGCGCAGGTTGGCGCTAAGCCCGTTGTAGTCCGATGTGCCGGTCGAGTAGTTCGCGTCCATGTCGCTGAACGGAATGCAGCCGGAGAGGGTGGCGGGATTGCACGCCGTATTGAATCGCTCGCCCGCCAGGCTCTGCAGTATGCCTTGCCCCAAAGTCACGCATGCCCCCCCGCCACTTGCTTCGAGCGCCCCCGCGATGGCCGGATTCAACCCGCTGGGCCGGAAGAAGTTCATCAACGCCGAGGGCACGTAGGCTTTGCCGTTTGGCAATACGCCGCAGGGCGCAAAGGCGGTCGAGGTGCCTACCGTGAACGGACTGGTCGGATAATTCGGATTGGTCGGCCCGATGCCCGCGGCGGTAGCCGCAGCCTGAGCAACCAGCAGATTGTTGATCATCAGATCGCCGCGAATCGCGTTCGAGTTGATGGGCCGGTTCAGATGGCGTCCGCCGTTGAAGTTGTAAGCCAGGGACAAAGCAAAGCCGCCGCCCAGATCGCGCTCAATGCCGAAGTTCACCTGTTGCGCGTATGCATAAACGAAGTTCTTTCCCTGAGGATAGCCGAATGGTTGAAACGCCAGCGGCATGAATGTCGCCGGGTTCAGATAATTCTGGTTCAGGAAAATAGAGTTTGCCTGGAACGAATTGAATTGCTGCTGATTGGGTTCGTATCCGAGCGCTAGCAGTGCGGCTGCGTTGGTTGAGGCGGCGCAAGGCGATCCGGCCACATTGATCGGCAATCCCTGAAAAATCGGGATCGCATTCAGATTTCCCGACTGGCCGGCTCCACTGCATCCGCCGGTGCCGGCGAACACCAATTGTCCGCTGGTCGATCCATCCGACGCGTCGCCCAGAAAATAAAGACCCAGTAGCGGATGGTCGTAGAATATTCCATAGGACGCCCGTACCACGGTTTTTCCATTCCCCCCCGGATCCCACGCCAGCCCGATGCGCGGCTGCACGTTGTTGTCGTCGATCTGAATGCCCTTCTGCAATCCCAGAAAATTGTACCCAGCCTGCGCCAGCGCCGTCACCGGCTTGAATTGCGGCGGGAACTCGACGTCGTATCGCACTCCGTAATTCACGGTCAGGTTCGGGCGAATTCGCCACGAATCCTGCCAGAAAACTCCCAGCGGTTTATTGGGAAACGAATCATGGGGATTGCCGATGCCCTGGATAAAATCCTCCGGCAACCCCGCTCCATAGGCTTGTACCGGCGAAAGGCTGGGGAACGGATCATTGGACACAGGCGAGTTGAAGCCGAGATCAGCGGAGGTGACCGCGCCGAAATCGTATACGCCGCCGTAATTCACGGTGAACGTTGCTGTGGTTCCGATGTAATTGAAATCCCCGCCGAACTTCGTGCTATGCCGGCCAATCGTCCAGGAGAAATTGTCGGTGAACTGGTAGCGCTGCTCGACCCGCTGAATGTAGGAATACGGCTCGCGTCCGAAGTAAGCGTAGCCGGGGATGTTTACCGCCGGATCCGAGCCTCCGGGAATCTGCGTGTTATAAAAGTAAGAGAGGCCGCGGCGAGCGTATTGAAAGCGAAATTCGTTCACGCGATTATTGCCGATCGTCCCGGTGTCCTGGGCGACTCCGGCCACGTCGCGATAGGTTTGTTCGGAGGTGCGGGAAAATGCGTTCTGGCCAAAAGGCTGATCTTGTCCGCTGACTTCTATTCCGGTAATCGTGCTGGGGCTTACATTCGCCCGCAGCATCAGCCGATTGTTGAGATTGAGGTTGTGATCGATGCGGAACGAGTACAGGCTGGTGCCTTCAAACACCGGGAAGTTTCCGACCTGCGCTCCCAAGGTTTGATAAGAGGCCGGCACCGGAGAGCAAGGTCCGGGAAAAGTACAGCTGGTGGGGAAGCCGGCAAAGCTGGTCGACAGTCCACCGCTCAACCCTTCGACCAATCCCCGGGGCCATAATCCCTGCAGGGCTTGCCCCGAAGACGCCCCGGCGAGAACGACATAATCTTCGACGCCGGTCAGAAATGCCGGACTGGCCTCCGCCGCCAGCGTAGCCGGGTTGGTCAAAAAGTTGATTTGATCCTGGGTGAGCTGCAAGCTTCCAAAAGGCAATCCCACTGCTCCGCTGTTGAAGGGGACCAGGCCAAAATTGTTGGCGCCAATGTCGGAGAAGCCGGTCTCGTGCCGCCGCGTCACTTCGTAAGAGAAAAAGTAGTAGGTCTTATCTTTCTTGATCGGTCCGCCAAACGCCGCCCCCGCCTGAACCCGCGTGTACGCCGGATTGGGCACGGTGCTGAATGGATTTACCGCCTGAAAATTTCGGTTGCGCAAAAAGCCGAAGAGGTCGCCGTGAAAATCATTCGATCCCGAGCGCGTGATGATGTTGACCACGCCCCCCGCCGCCCGCCCGTACTCAGCCGCGTAGTTATTGGTGATGATTTGAAACTCCTGCACGTCTTCTTGTGAAACCGTTGAGCGAACTCCGTTCACACCATTGTCGGTGGCGTCGGCGCCATCGACATTCACCAGGTTCGAGCGCGCCCGCTGGCCGCTCATGTTGAGACCGGAGGTCGGGGCCGCGCCCGTCGCCGGCGCGTTGTCTCGATTTACCTGCGAGTCGGTCAGCGTGAAATTGATGTAATTGCGGCCGTTGATCGGCAGATTGTCGATGCGCCGCTGCCCGATCGTGTCCGTCGTCGAAGTGCGCGAAGTCTCGACCAGATCCGCCTGCGAAGTGACTTCTACGGTCACTCTTCCCGAAGCCACCGCCAGCGAAATCGGCAGCTCGACCACTCCTCCGACCGTAATGCTGACGTTAGGGGCTTGAGCTTTGTCAAAGCCGGGCGCCTCCACGGTCACGGTGTAACTTCCCGGCTCGAGCAGTCGAACGCTGTAACCACCCTGACTGTCGCCGGTCGCGCCGCGCACCAATCCCTTGGCCGCATCGCGCACGGTCACCTTGGCGTTCGCGACAAAATTTCCTTTGGCATCTTTCACGCTGATGTGCAGGTCGCCCGTCGCTGCGCCTCCTTGGCCAAACGCCGGCGAGGCCTGAAAAACGAGAAGCATTGAGATTGAGGCGGAGAGAATTCTGAGGTTGCGAATCATAGAGGCTCCCTTGCTCCGCTCACTCGCAAGCGGCGGCACAAACAAACTTCAACTGTTTGCCTTGGGCAAAACGCAAAATCAGGGATGGCAGGTACCCGCTGGTTTGTACACTAGGTGGGCGGCTGAAAACAAGCTTGGGGTGAGAACGGGTGACGCATAAGTTAATGCAGCGGCTCTGCCCGGACATGCTGTCCCGGCGGGCAGGATGGCCAAGGCCCGCGGCGCCGGCCGTAATTTGCATCACAGCGCTAACGCAGCGCAGACAAACGAACCGCCGCCGCGGGATTTTGCAGCCGGCCCAACAGCATGGCCGTGCCGCTCAATCGCTCGTACCGGTCGATCACGCGCACCGCGGCAAAGCCCGAGTTAGGCCATGCCAGCGCAAGATAAATGCGCGCCCGGGCCACGGTGGTATTGCGCCGCAGCAAGAGCGCGTCATTCGCCAACTGCTCGGCGGCCGCAGCCACCCTGCGGTCCCCGCTGGCAAGAGCGGCTTCGCCCAGTCTGAGGAGCACTCCCGCATTGTCGCTCACGATTCGAATGTAGGCAGCCATTGCCAGCAGCCGCTTGCGGCGAACGCTGCGGAACTGCCGCCGGGGCAAACGGCGGCGCAGATATTGGTCTTCGGCAGGATTGATCAGGTTGCGGAACGCCTCCAGATCGATTGGGCAAATCGCCCCAGCAAGGCTGGCGCTTTGCCTGGCTTGCAAAGCCTGAACTCTGGCCAGGCGTAAGATCACGCCCAGGGCAATCAACGCCGCGATCACTATAAAAATGGCCAAATTCATTGCTGTATCAGACGCTCCAGTTCCCGGTTCCAGGCTGCGAGGTTGTTTTCCGGCAGCGCAACCGCAGAGGTCACGGGCTTTTTCGGGGGAATGAGGAGGTAGTAACACCAGATCACAACGCAAATGTGGTAGGTGGCCATGTTAAAGAAGTCAAAGTAAGGATAGTGGTTCACGGGCAAGGTTTTGCTGGCCGTAATCGACCATGTAGCCACGTGCTGGCAAAACAGGATGCCGAATCCCAACGCAATCCCGAAATCCTTCCTGTCCCAGCTGAGCTTGCTGTAGGCGACAAAAAGGAAAAGGAACAACGCCAATCCACCTTCAACGATGTAGAAGCTTTGGAGCAAAACGTAACCGCGGTAGGTCCACACTGGCTGCTGTTGATCCACCGGGGCGTAGGCCGCGGCTGCAACCGCGAACAAGATGAGCGCTGCTCCCACCGCCGCAATCACTTCGGAGGTTAGCCGGGCGATCGCCGGGCGCCCGCGAAGCAAGTGCGCGAACAATTCCCCCACGGCTCCGAGTTTGAGCCCTCCCTCCAGGAGCAACCCCACGCAGAAGGCAACCCACCAAGCCTTAGCGGTCACCGAAGGAGCAATATCCATCGAATACAGGGTGAACTCCTCGGCTGCCTCAAAAACCAAATAGGCAAAAAAGATGGGGAAAGCCCGGTGGAGCTTACGCTGCCAAAGCAATACTGCAAGCCCCACTTGCAGCAAGTGAGGCCCGAGCCAAAGATAATGCCAAAGCAGCGAGTGCGGTTGCAACATGGGCGTCGCCGCACACTATACTGCGGACTCCCGCCCGGAGCAAGGTGATCGCCGCCAGCCTCCGGTTTTTGTAACTCGGCAAAAACTAGGGCTTGCAACCGCTGGGGCAGCCGGCGCCCACTCCATCAGCGCGGGCGACGGTGGGTAACCCTAAAGTAGGGAGGAGCATAAGAGCTGCAGCCACGAGCAGTAGCATCTTTTTCACGGTTGTTTTCTCCTTGTTTGGAAAATTGAACCGTGATAGTTTCATTTCTCGAGCGTGGGGGAAACGTTACCTTGGTCACGTAACCTTTTCGGAATTCGTAACAATCCGATGACGTTGAAATCCGCTTTACAGGACCTTCAGGAAGGCACTCTGGCCGCCGTTTCCGGCCTTTTGGCCAAGTTGGCGTATCTCGCCTCCCTCCGCAATCGCGAGGGCCGCTATGAACATTGGGGGCTTTCGCATGTTCATGGGGAGGAATCGTCCGACCGTGCCATGAAGTCGGCGCACAGTGCGGTTCTATCGACCGTGCTGCAAACCCCAATATCAGAATTGCGGGAAGACTTGCACCAGGCCAGCCGCAACAGCCACCAGACCACGGACGCTTATCTGGAAGGAATTCGCGGGCAGTTCAATCGCCTGCTACCCGCGGCTCAGGACAAAGCTTCGGCTCGCCATCTTAATTCAGTGCTGGCTGCGCTTTCAGGCCTGGAGAAGAACCAAAAGCGTGCCACTCGGTCAACTTCATAGCCACGCCCACGATTTGGCCGATAATCTCAGCTTCTTGGGGATGGCGCAGAACGCGGACCCCCACCGGCGACAGCGGATGCGGTTGCAGAACCAGGTCGTCCCGCCGC
>JASHRB010000193.1 GCA_030037575.1 Candidatus Sulfotelmatobacter sp.
TGCGGCGAGCTGCACAATTTCTCGCAGCGGAATCTCCAGGTTTTTCTGGATGTCATTGCCCAAAGCCTTTAAGGGAGATACGTAGAGGACCTGCGTTTCATCGCGCAATTCACCGGCGATGGCGCGCTTCACCAGGCGATCAATGCAGACCAAAAATGCCGCCAGAGTTTTGCCGGAACCGGTGGGCGCGGAAATCAGGGTGGTCCTGCCCGCCAGGATGTGCGGCCAACCCTGCTCCTGCGGTTCGGTGGGCGAACCAAAGCGCCGCAGGAACCACTCCTGCACCAGGCTGTGCGCCCAGTAAAGGCCGCGCGACTCTTGCTGCGAACTCATATCTCATTTTACCTCTTATCCGAACGGATTTCGCAGGCTGGCAACTGCCTTTTCCGCGCGGGCGAGCCGGCGTGCAACCTGTCTGGGCGCCGTGCCGCCGGTGACATCACGGCGCGCGATGGAGCGCTGGACTGATGTGGCCACTTCATGGAGATTCGAATCCCAGCCGGGCACGAATTGCATCGCTTCCTGTGTGGACAGCTCGCGAAACGTTTTGCCCAGCGACGCGCAGTGCTGAACCAGCTTGCCGACTTGCTCGTGCGCGCTCGCAAATGGAACTCCGCGCCGCACCAGCTCGTCTGCCACGTCGGTGGCGGTGAGAAAACCGAGTTCGGTCATGGCCTTCATGCGCTCCGGGTGAGTGCGCAACGTGGCAACAACGCGCGCGGCAATTTGGACGGCGCCGAGTGTGGTGTCTACAGCGGCGAACATAGCCGCCTTGTCCTCTTGAAGATCGCGATCGTATGCGGAGGGCAGGCCTTTCAATACCGCCAGCAGGCCGGCGAGATTCCCCAGCACGGCACCTGAGCGCCCGCGAATCAACTCCATGGAGTCGGGGTTTTTCTTCTGCGGCATGATGCTGCTGCCGGTGGAATAGGCGTCCGCAAGCTCCACGTATCCGAATCCCGGCGAGGAGTAGACGATCAAGTCTTCAGCCAGACGGCTCAAATGCACCATGCACAATGCACACGCGAAAACCAGCTCCGCCGCGGGATCGCGGTCACACGTGACGTCCAAGCTATTGCCGGCGACGCGCGAGAATCCCAAATCCCTTGCCAGACGTTCGCGCTCGATCGCGAATGTTGTCCCCGCGAGGGCGCCCGCACCCAGGGGAAGCTCATCGGCGCGAACAAGGCAGTCCACAAGCCGGGTGCAATCCCGGCTGAACATCTCAAAATATGCGAGCAAATAGTGCGCGAACAGAATCGGCTGCGCGGGCTGAAGGTGCGTGTAGCCTGGCAGAATGGCACTCGAATTCCGCCGCGCCTGGACGAGCAACGCGTCCATCAGGTCCGCAAGGGAGTGCGCCAACTGAAGCGCCGAATCCTTAACGTACATGCGCATCTCGGTCGCCACCAGGTCGTTGCGGCTGCGGCCCGTGCGCAACTTGCCCGCCACGCCGCCGGCAATGCGTTCGAGTTCAGCCTCGACCCAGGTGTGGACGTCCTCAGCGGCTTGCCCCTTTGCCCAGTTTGAATTGCGCTGGATTTTGCGCGAGAGAGCTTCAAGGCCGGCGGTGAGCTGCGCAGCCTCGCGCGGCTTGAGCACTCGCGCGCGGCGCAGGGCCTGCACGTAGGCGAGGTTCACCCGCAGGTCATACAGTACGAAACGTTGATCGAGGGAAAAGGACTCGGAAAACTTTTCGAACTGCGGGTCGCGCCGGCCGCTGAAGCGTCCGCCCCAGAGCTTCATTTCTTCTTCCCCCGCGCAGGAGTGGACTCCCGCCTCTTGCGCAGTGCGGCCTCGAGCCGCAGCGGCAATCCCAGAATGTTGATAAAGCCCGCGGCGTCCTTCTGGTCGTAATCGGCGCCCATCACGAAGCTGCCGATGCTGGTGTCATAGCGCGAATTAGGCGACTCGCGGTCAAGCACGCGCACGTGACCGCGGTAAAGCCCCAAGGTAACCTTTCCGGTCACGTTGCGCTGCGTGGATTCGACGAAGGCGTCGAGCGCCTCGCGCAGCGGCGTGAACCACTGCCCGTAGTAAACCAGTTCGGCATAACGCAGGGCGATCTGCTGCTTGTAGTGGAGCGTCTCGCGGTCGAGGCACAGCGCCTCAAGCTCGTGGTGCGCGGCGTAAATCAGCGTGCCTCCGGGCGTTTCATATGCGCCGTGCGACTTGATTCCCACCAGGCGGTTTTCCACCAGGTCCGTGCGTCCCACGCCGTATCGCCCGCCGATTTCATTCAGGGTTTCGACCAGTTTGACAGATCCCATGCGCCTGCCATTCACGGCGACGGGCGCTCCGGCTTCGAATCCGATGCTTACCGTACCTTCTTTGCCCGGCGCTTTCCCCGGGCTCACGGTCAGCTTCCACGCGTCCTCGGGCGGCTCACCCAATTTGGATTCGAGCGGACCACCCTCGTGACTGAGGTGCCAGAGGTTCTGATCGCGGCTGTAGAGCGACTTCTTGGTGACAGGGACGGGAATGCCGTGCTTCTGCGCATAAGCCAGCGCGTCCTCGCGCGACTTGATCGACCACTCGCGCCAGGGAGCGATGACGCGCAGGTGCGGAGCCAGCGCTTTGTA